>PHAM01000023.1 GCA_002841685.1 Elusimicrobia bacterium HGW-Elusimicrobia-2
GTCCCGAGCAAGATTTCTCCCTACGGTCGAAATGACATGAGCGAGGGATCCGGAATGACAGACTGTTGTTTTTGTCATCGGAGTATGAATAATGCGGGCTATTATTTTAACGGCTGATGAGGTGGCTTTGCTGAAAAATGTCCTGTTTTTAGAGCCGGGGCTTACGGATGTGACTGAACATTTGCACCAGATTATCGGAGGATATTTTGCGATATTTTCCGAAACCAATATACAAGAAGCGCGGGACTCTTTATCCTATGGAGTCCGAACTGTGGCGCAATCAGAAACCGAAAAAAGGGATTACCTGAATTTATATCAGAAAATTACAAAAAAAAATTCTGATGCGGGAACGGAAGCCGCTGCATAACGATGATAAACACGAATAAAGTCACGGCTCTTGAAAAACGGCTCGCCGCCCTCGGTATAAAGGAAACGGATCTTGAGGAAAAATTCACCCGCGCTTCGGGCCATGGCGGGCAAAAGGTCAACAAAACATCCTCATGCGTATTCCTCAAACACATCCCCAGCGGTATTATGGTGAAATGCTCCGCGGATAGGCTCCGGGAGAGCAACCGCTTTTTCGCCAGAAGAATCCTCGCCGATAAGATAGAAGAGAGAATCAAGGGCGCAAAGAGTGAAAAGGCGCAAAAAATCCATAAACTCAGAAAACAAAAAAACCGGCGGTCAAAAAAAGCGAAAGAAAAGGTGCTGTTGCTGAAAAGAATCAAATCGGAAAAGAAACAACTCAGAAAAAAACCGGAAGGACGGACGGACTGTGATTGAATTCGGAGAAAATTGCCGCGCTCGCGCAGCGCTGATAACACCCGTCGGCATTCTCGCGAAAAAACTGGCACACGAGCTGACAGGCCTTTCCCATTTCAGCGCGCCTGGCTGGTGGAAAGGCTGGAAAGGCAGCCTCACCGGAAAAGAACTGTGCGTTATAGACTGCGGCACGGGTGAAAGGGCCGCTGACTGTATATTGTTTCTCAAAGAATCAGGGGTAAAAAAAATATTCTTTTTCGGGCTTGCCGGCAGCGTGAACAAATCCTTAAGCCCCGGCACTTTCTGCTCCGCTTCGGCCTGGGCTGGCGGAGCGTCATTCGAGGAATTTTCCCTGAGCCTTCGTGAAGGCAAACTGCCGCGGAAAAGCGCGCGGCCTTTCAGTTCCGGGCAAACGAGGACAGATAAGGGCAAAATCATCTATACGCTACCCTCTTTTTTCATGGAGAGGACCATCTTTGAAAAACTGGCTGAGGAAGGTTTTGATATGGTGGATATGGAAACCGCGCACGCCGCTTTCGCCGCGCAGGGAACGGATACACGTTTTTTTTATTACATAAGCGATTTCCAGATGGAATTTATAAAAACAGATATGAAAAAATTAACTGACGCATGCCTGAAATCAGTGTTATTATAACAACCTACAACAGAAAAGACTTCGCATCAGAGGCGGCCGCGAGCGTCAGAAAGCAGACCTGCGCCGATTATGAACTGATTATCGTCGATGATGGATCAAGCGATGGAAGCAGTGAAACCCTGCCCATGAAAGCGGACAAATATATTTTTCAGAAAAATGCGGGGGTGAGCGCCGCGCGCAACGCCGGATTTAAAGCATCGTCCGGTAAATATATCTGCTTTCTGGATTCAGACGATTTGTGGATGAAAGACAAGCTTGCCGTTCAGATTGATTTTATGAAGAAACACCCTTCCATGCCGCTGTGCTACACCGGTGAAAAATGGCTGAAAAACGGCATTCATAAAAATCAGAGGAAACGTCACTCAAAAAGAGGGGGCGACATTTTCAGCAAGTGCCTTGAAATGTGCATAATATCGCCGTCGTCAGCCATGATACGCAGGGAAATGCTTGAACTGCTGAGATTTGACGAAAAACTGCCGGTTTGCGAAGATTATGACATGTGGCTAAAAATATCGTCGGAGCATAACATCGCTTACATTCCCCGCGAACTGATCATAAAACGCGGCGGGCATCTGGACCAGCTGTCGGCGAGAGAGCCGGCCATGGACCGTTTCAGGATATATTCCATCGTCAAACTCCTGAAATCAGGACTGAACGCTGAACGCGCAAACTTGGCAAAAGAGGAACTCAGGAGAAAATGCGCGATAGTCAGAAGCGGCGCTCTGAAAAGAACAAAACCCTGGCTGTGGGCTAAATACGGCCTGATATCACACTTGTATGGCGGCTGATTTCCCCCGGGACATTGCGGAAAAAATAGAAGCGCGAAAAATAAGTTACGGCGCCGCGCTCTCTCTGCGTTTTCTCGACGAAAAGGGCAGAGGAGCCGCATGCGCGTTCCTTGAAGAACTCCGGCCGACCAGCTCTCTCATGAAAGAATTCGCGCAACACTTGGTCGATATATCAAAAAGAGACGGCATCACGGCCGGCGAAATAATAGACGGCTTAAAAGATATCACGCGGGCTAGAGGCTCAAGAAAAATAAAAACAGAAAAAGTCCGTCACGCCCTGCGCGTGCGGCGCTTTCCCTTATTGACAGAAAAAGAAAATGAATTAAAAGACGCGGTCAAAAAGCTCTCACTGTCACAGAACCTGTCGCTTAACTATCCCGAAAATATGGAGGGGAAAAAAGTGTCGCTCGTCATACGTTTTAAAAACATCGAGGAACTCCAAAAAAGCCTTGATGAAATAAAAAAGAAAGCGAATCAGATTGATGGATTCCTTGAAATTCTCTGAAATATATTTCACGGAAGACGCGGAAAACCTTCCCCTGAGCAAAAAAATATTCGCTCTGTTCAAAAGCGCGCGAAAAATACCGGTGGCATCCGCGAAAGAGCTTTATTTCGCCCCTCAAAACACCCCGGAAGAAGTGACACGAGCGAAAAAGGCCCTTTTTCTGACGGTGAAAAAAAACAATTTTATAGAAAAATGCCCCGGGACAAAAGGACATTTGTGCTGTAATTATTTCGTGGCTAAAAATATCCTCGGCTGTCCCGCGGACTGCTCTTACTGTTATCTCCAGGCCTATCTGAACACACGCGCCATAACGGTTTTTGCGAATACCGATGGTTTTCTGCGGGATTTTGAGCGCGAGGCCTCCCGACAGACGATCAGGATAGGCACAGGAGAATTTTCGGACAGCCTGCTCATGGATGATGTCGTAAATGTGAACAGAAGCCTGATCGAGATAAGCTCTAAGACAAAATCGCTGCTGGAGCTGAAAACAAAATCAGCGGATGTTAATAATATCCTGAAACTGAATCACCGTGAGCGAACCGTGATGGCATGGTCGCTCAACCCCCCGGAGCTTTCGGAAACGGAAGAAAAAGACACCGCCGGGCCCCTTGAACGCATAAGCGCCGCCGCAAAATGCGCGGAGAACGGCTATCTCGTCGCTTTTCATTTTGATCCTCTGATATATTTTGAGGGCTGGGAAAAAGCCTATAATGAACTCACAGAACGGCTCTTCGCTGAAATATCACCGGAGCATATCGCGTGGATAAGTCTCGGCGCTCTGCGATATGACCCTACGATAAAACCCGTTGTCTACGCGCGCTTCCCTGATTCTAAAATACTCTGCGGCGAATTCATACGCGGGGATGACGGTAAAAACCGCTATCTGAAATACATACGCATGGAAATGTTTTCCAAAATCCGCGCTATGCTCGAAAAACACGGGACAAACATGAGAATATACCTCTGTATGGAAAGCCCCTGGATATGGAAACAGTCCTTCGGAAAACTTCCCCATGATATCCCCCGCCTCGATCCCATTTTCAAAACCCCTTGAGTGCGCCACCTACTGCATAAATACCGCCAAAACTGCTTTTTCGCTAGACGGAAAATTTTTTACGGATAAAAAATCTAAAATTCCGCAACTCGCCCCGGCTTACCACCGGGCCTCAGACACGCGGAATTTCTTCACGATTTTTTCTCCTAAATTTTCCTATATCGCTCTAAAGCAACTTTTGGCGGTATTTATCAAATGTGAATATTGAAAAGACTTTGCGGAAATGGTAATATCCATTGTATGAAGAAACAAGCAATTCGCGTTAAAAACAGCCGGCGGGGCTTTACATTGCCGGAAGTCATGCTGATCGTAGCTGTCGCGGCCATACTCACGATCGGCAGCAGCCTGAAATTTGTCCAGCTGCGCGACAACATCCGTATAGACAGGGCAAAAGCCCAGATGAAAGTCCTGCAGATCGGCCTCAGAATGTACTACGCCGATGTCGGCCTTTTCCCGATACGCGCTAAAGTCGGCGACGGCATCGGTTATGACGGTTTATCCGACTGGCAGGATTATCTTCTGACCGGCGACCGTATAGGCGCATCGGCGAACGATGAAGACACGGATAACGACCAGAGAATCGATAACTGGCACGGCAAATATATTGATGAGCAGTCCATACTGACCGATCCGTGGGGCAACAGTTTTTTGTACATCAACTGCACGCATCAAGATTCGAGAAAATCAGGAATTCTGTGCTGGGGGCCGCAAGGATACACCGGCGCAAGCGCCGGAACCGACTGGGCTAATTATTTCAAGAGCGACGGCACGGGGTTTTCATGGGCTTCCGGAACAAAAGATACAACCGATCCCCCTGACGATGAGGGCTTTTCGGTTTTCTATAGAAACGGTGACCCCGCAAACGCTAAAACCGACTTCATCATGGTCCTCTGGATGGAATAAGTTAAACAAATTTTATTTTCTTGATATAAACCGTTTCAGCCATTTCAGATATGAATCCACATTGACGGCAGAAATATCTTTTTTAATAAAAAAATCTTCTTCCGTAAGGCAAATTATTTTCCCTTCTTTAACTTTTAATCCCTGAAATACTTTTTTATACCGTTCTATGGAAGCGGCCATGCCTAAGTTTGGGGTTTTGCTCAGTTTAATTTCCAGAGGATAAACTTCCAAATTTTTTTCCAGTATCAAATCAATTTCTAAATTATTCTGCGTCCGCAAATAAAATAAATCCGGCTTCCGCCCACTGTTCATAAAACATTTAACTGTTTCCTGAACGACAAAATTTTCAAACATGGCGCCGGCCATAGGGCCTGTCAGCAAATGCTCTTCGGTTTTTATCCCTGTCAGATAGCAAACCAGTCCCGAATCAAGGAAATATATTTTCGGACTCTTGGTAATTCTTTTGCCGTAATTCCGCCAGAAGGGCGGCAAAACATAAATAATGCGGCTTGCTTCAAGCACGGAAAGCCATTTTTTTACTGTGTTTGCGCTCACGCCCAGATCTCCTGACAAACCGCTAATGTTGAGTATTTGAGAACATCGAGAAGCCAGCAGATGGAGAAACCGCTGAAATTCCCTGAGAATTCCCACATTATAAATTGTCCGAACATCTCTTTCCAGATAAGTTTGGATATAACTGCCATACCACACGCTTGAATCAATTTTTGAATCAATGTTTATTTCCGGGAATGAGCCTCTCAGACAAGAATGAATAAAAGCATTTTTTACATTTAAAAGTTTCCTTTTTAGAGCCGGGATTTTTCTTTTCTCTTCTATACCGAAAGGCAGCAAATCAAACAGGGCAATTCTGCCGGCAAGAGTATCCCCGAGATTCTTAATAAGATTAAATTGCTGAGAACCCGTAAAAATAAATCTTCCTTTCTTGCGCCGATCACCGTCAATAAGCATTTTAATATACGAAAGAATTTCGGGCACATATTGAATCTCATCAAAAACCGCTTTGCTGCCGGCCGCCTCAAGAAAAAGCTTTGGATCAGCGATGGCTCTTTCCCTTATGAGCGGATCATCAAAAGAAATAATTTTGTGACTTTTCTCAAACAGTTTTCGCACTAACGTGGATTTACCCGACTGGCGGGGGCCGGTCAGGGCCAACGCAGAAAAACTTTTTATCTGCTTTCTTAAAACTTTCCCTATTTCGCGGTCAATATATATTTGTTTCGCCATATCGAAATTATAACATTTCTCAGCGCACTGTCAAGACATATCGGCACCCACAATGCAAATATGTCTTCTATCTCCCAAAAATCTTTTTCAGTATTCCCTTTTTTGATTCTTTAAGTTCTTTTTCCAAGTTCTCTATTTCCATCGCCAGCTCTTTACGCGTGGCATCGGTGAGATAGAATTTGTCCAGCAGTTCTTTCCTTTCGTTATGCCATTCGTCGCGCCTTCTGTCAAATTCAGAGAGCTTTCTGTTTATAGACGATTCGTATCTTATCCTTTCGTCTTCCCTGCTGTTTTTCTCCCTCTCAAAAAGCGTACGCAATGTCGCCAGCTCATTGCTAAGCGAGTCTTTCGCCATGCCCACCTGCGAAACACGCAGCTTATAATCGTCACGAACCGCGTTTTCACGGGCGTAAAACTCGGCTTCGACCGCCGCCTTCTCTTTCTCGTAAAGCTCATTGCGGCTCTTGATGCCGCTTTTTAGATTCTCTATTTCAATACCGCGTTTCTCGGCGTCAAACTGTGCCTGTTTGAGTTTTTCGCTGAAAGCATCGTAGGAAACCTTCATGGCGGCGAGATCATCAGCCATGAGATTTTTTTCGTTTCTGAATCTGCCGATAAGCTCTTCTTTTTCAGCAAGGGAGTTTTTCAGATTAACAAGGGTATTGTTAAGATTTTCTCTCTCCGAGGCGAAAGCCTCTTTTGTCCTGAGCAGTGCGTCTTTAGCGAAATGTTCGGAGGCGGCGATCCTGTTCTCCCTTTCGTTGAGCGCTCTCTCCTTAACCTGCAATTTTTCGGCGTGTACGCTTTCCGCGACCAACTGTCTTTCCAGAGAATTTATTTTTTCGGCCGCGGCCCTCAGTTCGCTCTCACGCTCCGAGAGCCGTTTCTGCCACTCGATGGCGATGAGCTCTTTGTCATTATTGGCCTTTTTAGCGACAGCGTCTATTTTCTGCAGCTGCTCGCTGGTTTCCGTGAATTTGTTGTAATACTTACCGACCTCTTCCCTGAGCCTGTCCCTCTCCCTCAAAAACTCAAGTGTCTTTGATTCAAGCTCATTCTTCCGCCGGCGCTCTATCTCAGAGACCCTATCCTGCAGAGCCGCTATCTCTTCTTCCCTGCCCGACAGCTTATTCAGGAGATCCTTTTTTTCCGTTTCAAAAAATTCTTTCAGCTGGCGCTCTTTTTGGGCGCCCATCTCCTTAAAACCCCGCAGAGCGTCTTCCCTGTTGTTTATTTTGATCTCCAGAGAATTCTTTTCGCTGATAGCGCCGGAAAGCCTCGCGTTAAGTTCCCTGATATCTTCCTCGCTCTTCTTGACCAAAAGAGCCTTATCGTTCTCATATAAAGAATTAAGCTGCGATATTTTTCTGTCTTTCTCGCAGAGGATCTCATTCAGTTCGCGGACCGACGCCTCCGTGTGGATGCGGATCTCCTGAAGTTTCTTTTCCAGCCTCTCCGTTTCCTCAAGCAGTTTAGACCTTTCCATGGCGAAGGAAGAATCCCTGCCTCTAAGCTGTTCTGAATATGCCTGTGACGATCGCTCGTTTTCCCTTGAAAAACTTTCAAGCTGCAGGCGAAGCTTTTCCTGTAATTTGGATATCTCGAGTTTGAGGCCCGATATCTCTATCTCGCGGGATTTGATCTCGGATGAGAGCGCCGCTTCCCGCTCCCTCATCCTCGTGTCCGCGAAACCGAGTTCCGTTTCTCTCGCTTTAAGCGCCGCGTCAATAACGGCTATCTGCTTTTCGGCGCGGGCGCTCATCTTGTTCTTTTCGTCTTCTTTTTTGCTAAGCTCCTGCAGGAATCTTTCCCGCTCCGACTCAAACTGACGGCGGGCGGCGAAGATCTCGTCTTCAAATTTGTGACGGATTTCCGCAAGCTCCGTCTCTTTCATCCGGGATGCCGCCTGTATCACGGATTCTTTTTCGGAAAGCACTTTTTTGAGCGCCTCTATGTCATTTTCCTTCTCTTCAAGAGTTTTGGCCAGTTCTCTGGACTGACTCTCAAAAAGGGATTTGAATTCCGTGAGCTCATTTATTCTGGCGTTGAATTTCTCCACCAGTTCGCGCTCTTCCCTGCGTTGAACTGTTTTGACATCTTCTATTTCATTGAATTTCTCTTTCTGTTTGGCGAAGATCTCTTCTTCCGCGAATTTGAGGCGCCGGGACCAGTCGGAATTGACCTCGTTGATCTTATCCGCCAGGCCTCTTATCTCTTCTTCCCGAATAGCTGTTTCTTTTTTATATTCCTCGTCGCGGCCGGCGAGCATAACCCTCGCGCGCTCGGCGGAGACCTTCAAATCCTCTATCTTGGATGTAAAATTACTCCGCTGTGAATTGAGCTCCCTTGCCAGCTCCTCAAGTTCCCTCTCTTTTAGAAGCAGCGTCTGGGCAACACGCTCTTTCTCATCGGCGAGACGCTGAAAACGCTGGGCCTCATCAGCCATGCGTTTTTCAAAATTTTTCTTTTCTTCTTCCAGCCGCCCTTTTAAAAAGCGTATCTGCTCGGAGGACTGATCAGCGACAGCATCGAGCTCTCTTGTCTTGGAATCCAGGGCGATGCGAAAATCCGCCTTGTCTTTCTCTATCTGTTTCTGAAGAGCGAATATCTCATTGTCTTTCTGCCTGATATTTTCCGAAGCCGTATTCCTCGCGTTTTCAAGCTCGGCTTCAAGCGCACCTGCCTTGTCCTCTAACTCTTTTACACGCTTATCTTTTTTCTCAAGCCTCACGGACCATTCATCTCTGAGCGAATTCTCCCTCAGAACGGATTCCGCCCTTATGACATTTTCCGATTCCTCAAGTTCAAGGATACGCCTTGACCGTTCCGCCAGATCCTTCTCATATTGCTTTTGCGAATCCGCCTGCAGTTTGCGGGTATCGGATAACCTCTCATTAAACTCTTTATCCGCCGCGGCGTACTTTTTGGAGATATCGCTCACATCCCTGTCTTTAAGCTGCACCTGGGCGGCATAATTGGCTCTTTCCGCCTCAAGCGAAGTCTTGAGCTTAATTATCTCATCTTTCAGATCCATGATTTTGTTATTAAGCTCATTTTCGCGCAACACATTCTCGCCCCTGACAAGGCTTGTTTCTTCTTCCGCGAAGGTCAGTTCGCCGCTCAGGCTGTCCAGTTTTTCTCTCAATTGGGCTATATTTTTCTGGTAATCCGATATTTTCGTCTCACGGCCCCGTATACACTCTTCTTTTTCAGCCCGGAAAGCGCCCTGATCATCTTCCTGTTTCTTCCGAATAAAAGAAATATTTTTCTCCAGGGCTTCTATCTGTCTGAGCAGATGCTCTTCCCTCTCCACAAATTTACGGCGCTCATGCTCCTGGCCCGTCACAGCTTCGGATTCTTTTACGGCGAGTTCCGCATAAAGGGAATTTTTCTCGAGCTCTCTGTTGTTCAGGAGTTCTTCCCAGGTTTTTCTGTCTGAGGCGTACTCGTCCCTGGCCTTGTCAAGCTGCGATTGTAAATCCTGAATGCGGGACATCAGGCTGTTTTCCCTTTCCTTGAATTCCGTGCGCAGAGCTATATTGGCGGTCGTGGCCTCAAGCAGTTTTTCCTGATGGATATTTCTGGTTTGCTCCAAAGAGTTTTTGAGAAATTCTATCTCGGAAAGCATATTTTCCTTAAGCTTGCCCAGCGAAGTCAAAGATGCGCCGTGGCGTGCCGGTTCGCGTTTGTTTTTATCCATCATAAGCCCTCATTGTCACTGTGCATTCCCGATTTAAAAGATTCAAGACGCAGGCGGATTGAGGAAAGTTCCTCCTCAAGAGCCCTGTTAATATCCGCCAGCTCCCGGATCTCATTATTCAATTTTATCTTATCTCCGTCAAAATTATTTTCCGCCTGATGCAGGCGTTCGGCGAAATTATCCGCGAGGATCTGTTTTTCCCGGGATAGTTTTTTGCGTTCTTCCGTGATTTCCTCTCTCAGGCCCTTGATCTCATCGCGAAAAAAAGCCATTTCTTTTCCATATTCTTCCTCTCTTTTTGAAGAAACCTTCTCATAATCCGAAGCCTTGCGGCGCGACGCGGCTTTCAGGGCGGTCATTTCCTCGGCGGCGGCATCGGCCGCCTCTTGTTTTTTCTTGGTCTCATCCTTAAGTTTCATATCGCGTATTTTCAGCTGATTCGCGAGCTGGGCCATCTGCTCTTTCGCTTTTGCGGCATCATTTTCCCTGGCTATCCTCAAAACAGTGATTTTTTCGCCCAACTCCGCTATTCTGCCCTCGAGAGCGTTTTTCTCAGAGTTCAATTCATTTTCTCTGAGCTTAATTTCCTCACGCAAAAGCTGACCGGCCTGCTCCAGCCCGGCTATCCTGCTGTTTAGCTGCGAGCTCATTTCTTCTTTTCCCCGCAGCGCCAAATCTGCGGCGGCAGCCTTTTCCTTTTTAAATTCCTCTCCTCTCACGCGGAGAGCATCCTCATTTTTCTTGATTTCCGCGTCCTTTTTAAGGAGAGCGCTATTCAATTCTTCAAACTTCTTCTCATAGTTTTCCGCGGCCGAGATAAAAGCCTTATCTTTTTCGGCTGTCAGATCCATATAATGTTTTTTCAGATTATCCTGCGCGGAGGAAAACTCGGTTCTTTGTCTGACAATTTCCGACTTGAGCGCAGCGGCGGACTGCTTCAGCCTGTCTGTTTCGGCGGCTTTTTCTATTATAAGGACATCCGTCTTCTTTTTCGCCTCCGTTATTTCCTCCCTGAAGCCCGATCGCAGAGAATCAAGCTCCTCTTTCAGCGCCTTGTTCTCTGAAATGATTTTTTCACGCGCGTGGATCAGTTTTTCCTCACTCTCGCTCTTCTGAGCGGAAAGATGATTGATCTGTTCCGCCAGACGGCTGAGCTCGCTGTCCTTTGCCTTCACCATATCCGCGAAATCCGTTTTAAGACGCTCAAGATGCCGGTCACGATCCGCGATCTCATCCTGTTTTTCAAGGAGCCTTTCACTGAACGACTGCGTAATATTCCGTTTATCATCCTTTTCTGAGGCGAGATTAGCGGCAAGTTTCGCGTTCACGGATGAGAGCTCCGAAGACGACACCCTGCTCTTTTCCAGATCTCCCGTGAGAATAACCAGTTTCTCGTTCAAAGAGGATATACTGTTGTTCAGAGCATCTTTCTCCGAAACGCGCAGAGCGTTCAGCCCCTCAACCTCTTTTCTGTGGGCATTGAGCTCCGAGGCGAGATCCGACTCAACTTCCTTTATTTTTCCGGATAGCATCTCTTTATCTTCCTGGAATTTCCGGGCGTTCTGCATTATAGTCGCGCGGAGTTTATCGCTTTCGGCGGCATGAGAGTCTTCTTTCTCGGAAAGCTTTCTCTGCATTTCGTCACGCATCTGGAATAAAGCCGTTTCTTTATCCGAGACGGCTTTCTGCCAATCATTTTCTTTCGCCTGGAAATAAGCGTCCTTTTCTCTGATTTTCTCAGCGAACGCTTCTCCCTGTATCCTGATTTTGTTTTCGGATTCATCAATCCTGTTTCTCATCTCTTCAGCGCGAAGATTGGAATTCCTCTCGATCTCGGCTTTTTCCTTCGCGGCCGCGTTAAAACGGATCTCACCCTCAAGCCGGGTAGACTCCATATCTCTCTTTAATTCCAAAACGGTTTTATCACGCTCTTCAATATCTTCCGCGTGAGCGCGCTTTTCATTTTGCAGGTTCATTTCCAACAGGGCCTTCTTCTCGGAAAGTTCGGCGAACCTCAGCGCGGATTCTTTTTCTCTTTCCTTCACGAGCATATTAAGTTCGGATATTTTTGCGGCGGCGGCCTCTTCCTGTTTCCGCGATTCCTCGGCAATACGCGAAAGCTCCCCGCGAAGATTTTTGTCCGCATCTTCAAGGGCGGCGATCTTGATCTGCAGCCCTGTTGTCTGACGGGCGGCGGCGGTTTCAATGGAGGCCATGGCCTGCTGCCTTTGAATAAGCTTCTCTTTCAGCGATGAGATTTCTTTTTCAAGAAGCTCCTGTATGTGCCTTTTTTCGTCAGCGAGCGTGAGGTACTGGGCGGAATATTTATTTTCCATTTCCCTGTTTTTTTCGCGCTCACGAACGATATCTTTTTCCAAAAGGGCCTTTTCCGTTTTAAGGATTTCCTCTTTCTCCAAGAACGCGGCGGCTGATTTTTGAAGCTGGGCATGCAGGCGTTCATTTTCGGCGGACGCCGTTGACAAAGAATTCCGCAACTCTATCTCCATAGACCGCGAAACGGATTCCAGCTGGGCTATTTTGTTATTGTACGAGTCCTTTATATCCTCATTGATTTTTTTAAGTTCCGAAACGCTCTTGCCGAGCATCGCGGTCTCCGAAGCCTTTGACTGCAATTCGGAGTTGAGTTCATACTGAATGCTGCCATGTTTTTTCGCAAGTTCCTCTTCCCTGGTCTTTGAAGATAAACGAAGCTCATCAAGTTTCCTGCGGAGGGATTCGTTTTCGATTTTCGCTTCCTCCAGCGCGTTGCCCAGTGATGATCTCCCCTCGGAGGCCCTCAGAACCTCTCCCTTCAGCTTATCCTCATATTCGGACACTGTCTGCCTGTGCGCGTCCTTGAGGGCATTCACCGTATTTTTCAGAGCTTTTATATTCTGCTGCATCGTGAACTTCTCGCGCTCGAATTCGCCGCGTTCCACAGCAAACTGCGAAGTTAAAGCCAGATGCTCTTCTTTCCTTTTATCATTGGCCGCGCGGATTTCAAATTTGAGGGATTCCATCTGCTTCTCAAAATCTTCCCGGTCAGCCGAAAAATTCTTTTTCAGTATCTCTATTTCGTCTTCTTTTCTCTGCTGTTCGTGTTTTTCGGCGCGAAACTTCTGATTGAATTCAGACATGAGATCGGACTCTATCTCAACAGTTCTCAGGTTCAGTTTCTGTATGATGCTGTCTTTTTCGGCCAGGTCGCGGTCTATTTTCTTTTCGCGTTCGGTGAGGGCATATTCCCGCTGCGCGATATTTTTCTCACGCGCGTCCATCTCCGAAAGCCTGGCGCGGTAAGCCCTGTTGATCTTAGCTGTTTCTATGGATGAGCGCGCCTGAAGATATGCCCTGCTTTTTTCCAGGGCCTCTATTTTTTCCCGCAGTCTCGTTGTTTCCTCGGCCTGTCTTTTATGCAGGTCCGTGACCTGCCTCCCGAGCGCTATTTTGAAGTCTTTTAAATTATCATTTTCTGGCTGCATTCATATTTCTCCATGATGCCCGCAAGGGCGGTAAACATATAGACTATTTATACATTAAAGCGCGCCTGTTTGTCAATTTTCCCCATATACGGACATTATAATTAAAAACGCCGGCAAAAAGATGTTTAGCGCGACACGGCAAAAGCCGGAATAAAAAAATCCCGCAGAAGTTCAAAACCGTATTGCCTCATGCGACAACTCCGGGATTATAGATCATCGAGCTTGTGTTCAGGCGGGGCAATTTGTTATCATAGCGCCGAAACCGATTTTGGTTGATTAACTTAATAGGGGGGCAACGTTTATGAGTCAGAAAGAGTATCATGTGGCGCTGGGCAAGGGCGATGTGGGAAGATATGTTCTTCTTCCGGGAGACCCGGGCAGAACGGAAAAGATCGCGAAATATTTTGACGACGCAAAAGAGATCGCGAACAACCGCGAATACAGGACATTCACGGGAACTGTTGGCGGTATTAAAATAAGCACCACTTCCACCGGAATTGGATGCCCTTCAACGGCCATCTGCGTTGAAGAGCTCATAAAATGCGGCGCTGACACTTTCATACGCATAGGCACCGCCGGTTCACTTCAGAAAGAGGTGGGGCTGGGCGATGTCGTCATTTCCACAGCGGCCGTGCGCG
The DNA here is from genome assembly GCA_002841685.1 of Elusimicrobia bacterium HGW-Elusimicrobia-2. Taxonomy (GTDB): domain Bacteria; phylum CG03; class CG03; order CG03; family CG03; genus CG03. The sequence continues at coordinate 13,733 of PHAM01000023.1, forward strand.
AAGAGGGGACAACGCGGCAGTACATACCTCTCAGCTATCCGGCCGTGGCGGATTTCGGCGTGACGCAGGCCCTGGTTGAAGCGGGCAACAAACTGAAAATAAAATATCACACGGGCATATCGCACTGTAAAGACGCTTTCTACACCGAGGGGGCCGACATGGACGAGCTGCCTCTGGGCGGGAACACAAGAGCAATGTGGAACGCATGGTATAAGGGAAATGTCCTGGCCACCTCCATGGAATCGGCGGCGCTTTTTGTCGTTTCATCCATAAGAAGGGTTTACGCCGGAGAAGTCCTAGCCATCATAGGCCTTACCTATGACGACCAGCCCATCGCGAAAAAAGTGGGAGTGGACGAGGCCATACGGATGGCTATTGAAGCGGTGAAGATTATTGAAAAAAAACGCAATCCCTGACACCATCGGCGGTAATTAACACGCAATGAGAAAAAATAACGTTATATTCTTTTTTCTTTCGCTGGGTTTTGCTTTTTCAATTTTTGTACTCTCCAGAAGGATAGCACTCGAAAAAACGCTCAACACTATTGAGACAGCTGTTGATTTCGCTGACATCCGGCGCCTCGCGGGTATCTCCGGTAAAAGCGCCGCCGAAATAATGCCCGAGCTCAAAGATGTCGGTATCACAAGCGTCGGAGTGGAGGAATCCACCGTCAGGGAACTGAATGACAGGGGGCTGGTCATCCTCGCCGACGGCAGAGAGGTGAACAAATGGAAATACATCTTCAACCGCTCACCCGATTTCCTCGAGTCGCAGCAAATCGCGAACAAGGCAGACTATACCTATATCTTTACCGAAAATCCCTCTCTGGGCATGATGATCAAAACCGCGCTGCTGATAAAACTTCCCGGAGTGTCTGTTGTCGGCACTTACACGGGGCGTTATTATCTCGTGATAGCTCGCGCGGACAAACTCACCGTGGAAAATATAGGGCTCGGGTTCTGGGAAGAAGAAGTGAGCGCGGTCAAAGCGGCGGGGTTCAATTATATCCTCAGGCCCAGCCATGACCCGCTGGTAACGGACGCATGGATTGAAACTCTTTTCGACAAATATGCCGGCGATGAAAAGCTGACCGGTATTCTGCCCTCGGGAAACAGGATCCCCGGAGCTGCCGAAAAACTCGCCGAGGAAGCGGGGAAACTGAATATGGCTTTCGGCACAGTGGAGTTCGCCCAGATTGCCGGCGCGATGGAGACGGCCGCGAAACTCGGAAAGACATTCCTCTGCTTTTCCCCTAAGGGTGAAAACGCGTCGGTGAAAATCAAGGCCTGCCTGAGGAGCTTAAGAGAAAGAAATGTACAGCTCATCTACATCCATCCCGCCGAAGAGACTTATTCAGAATTCCTCGCTTACGCCGGCGCCATCAAACGCGGCCTGTCAGAGAATTCTTTCAGAAGCGGCAAATTCACCGCTCTCCCTTTGTGGGACGGAGATTCCTACTCCTTTCTTTTGATAAGCCTCGCGACGCTCGCCGGAGCCCTCTGGCTCTTATCCATTATAGCCAACACGGGACGCCAGTTTGAAATTGCCTATGTCGTCATAGCGCTGGCCTGCTCAATATTTTTTTCCGCTTCTACCTCATGGCGGCTTTTTATCGCATTTCTGGCCACGGTGACATTTCCGGTGCTGGCCATATCCAAAACATGGGCGAAACCGGAGTTGCCGCCTCTGACGGGAGCATTATGGCTTTTCCTGAAAGTTTCGTTTATCTCGCTGCTGGGAGGGATTTTCGTTTCGGCGATCCTCTCATCCACCGATTTTATGGTGAAGATAAACACATTCAGAGGAGTAAAACTGTCTCTCATACTCCCTCCCGCCCTGGCTTTTGTCATCCTTTACGGACGTGAACGGAGCTATTTTTCAACAAGCCTGAGCAGATTGTGGCACAAACGGCTCGAGGTGCGGCACCTTTTTTTCGGGATAGGCATAGCCGTGTTTCTACTCCTCATGATCCTGCGAAGCTCCAACAAGATGAGTTTTGTGCTTCCTTTTGAAATGGAAGTGAGGGAGGCCCTTGAAAAATTTTTCTTCGCGCGGCCGCGTTTTAAAGAATTTGCTGTCGGGCATCCTCTGATGATAATGGGTTTTTACTTTTACGCAAAGGCCCCGAAAATAAAAAAAATACATTTCCGGCCTCTCATCATCCTCGGGCTGATCGGCCAGGTGTCCATCATAAACACCTTCGCTCACATACACTCACCGATAGGGATATGCCTGTTCAGAACCGTCAACGGTATTGCTTTGGGGGCATTGCTGGGAGCCTTATTGATCGCGGCTGACGGCTTTTTCAAATTCATAGATCATAAGTGACCAAAACAATATTTGCCGCCGGATATTTCGGCTACGGCAATTTCGGCGATGAGCTGATCAGGGATATTTTCACCTCACGCATGAGCGCCTGGAACATCGCATATATCCCCCGCATGAAAACAAAACCGTTATCGGCCTTTATCTCGATCGTGAAGTCAGACGCTGTCGTCTTTCCCGGCGGAAGCGTTTTCCAGGATGAGACATCAACGCTGTCTCTTTTTGTCTACGCATCCGTGATTTTCGCCGCCGCCCTGCTGTCCAAACCGGTCTTTCTGCTCGATTCCGGATTTGAGGTGCGTAAACCTCTCAACAAAGCGCTCCTGCGCCTGGCGCTGAAACTCACCGCTTTTATAAGTGTTCGCGACACGGCCTCTTTTGAGCTTCTGCGGGCGATGGGTCTGAGCCCTTTCAAGAGCGCCGATTGCGCTTTTTCGCTAAAAAACTTCCCATGCCGCCAGCTCGTTCCTCCAGAAACAATAGGCGTTATTCCCCGCCGAAAAACCGGCGAGGTGAAGGAGGCGATATCACTGTGCCAAAAAAAGTGGCCGGGAGCGAAATTTAAATTCGCTGTTTTCAGCCCCGGGGATATGCCTTCGGCGCGGCGTCTGGCCGGAGGCGGGGAACCCGTTCTCATAAAAGATATGCCGGGGGTGGGAAAATTTTTCGCCGGCTGTGATTTTTTCATACTCACCCCTTACCACTCTCTATTACTGGCGGCAGTCTCCGGCGCGGATTTCACCGCCGTGACGTATTCCGCCAAGACGGCAAATTTCATGAAGGATATGGATAAACTCTCGTCTACAAACAAGAGAAACCGCTCGGAGCTGCCGCGTATCGCCGAAGAATGCGCTTTTCAAATCTTTCTGAATTTATTAAAAGATAAGCTGGAATTATGAAACTACTCATTAAAGCTGAAAATCTATGGCTTGAAAACAGCCGCGCGGTTGTTTTCAAAAATGTGCATGCGGAAATAAAGCAGAGGGATTTTGTCTGGCTGGAAGGCGCGGGCGGGTCCGGGAAAAGCCTTCTTATGCGCACACTCGCCGGTAGACTGAAACCGTCCAAAGGGCGGCTCCTTTCTTACACCGCAGTCCCCCTGTGCACACCTCAGGCCGCTCTCCTTGAGAACGAAAGCGTAAAAAACAACATTAAAGCCCTGCTACGGGAAAAAGAGGACACGACCTTTGCCATGGCGGAACTTATGAAAAGCATGCGCCTTTTCGATTTGAGAAATATCCCCGCGAAAACTCTCTCCGGAAACCAGCGGCAAATGCTGAAGCTGGCGACTTTTCTCGCGCTCGAAGATGAAATACTCTTATTTGATGATCCTCTCGCCGCGCTTGACAATGAAAACCGCATACGCTTCATCCAGGCCGCTGAAAAAAAACACGCCATGGGCACGGCAATGCTGATTTCAAGCACTCTCCCGTGCCCTGCCGCCTGCCCGGCCGGCACGAGGCATCTGCTCCTTAAAGATGGAAAACTCAGCGAGGAATAAACTGATTGCGCTGATGGCGCACGCGCTTTTCCTGACATGCGCGGGAGCGCTTTTTATGTTCTGCGGATCTTCGGGACGATATTTTGAAAAACTAAAAAACAGCGTCTTCATAACCGCTTACACGGAATGCCGCTCAGAGGCGGATCTGGCCGCGGTCAAAAACAGGATCGCGGCGATCTCCGGAGTCAAACACATCGTCATCCTCACGGAAAACGAGGTGTTCGCGGCGCTCGAGGGCGCACTGGCAAAAAAGGATATACTGCTTTCGATCAAGGATATAGAAATTCCATCCATTCTGAAAATTTACCCGGGCACACTCAATTATGAACGCTTCGGAAAAATCGCGGAGCAGATTAACGCCCTTGCCGAAATCAAATCTTCCGACACAGGGGGCAACGCCGTAAAAAAACTTTTTGTCTTCGCGTCAGATTTCAAAAAAGCTGTCCGCTTTATAACAGCCCTGCTCATATTAAGCGCCCTGGCCTCCGCGGCCGCCGCATTCGTGTCAATGAAATATCTCTCAGAAAAATTTCAATTCCTTGCTGAGAGAAATGTGCCCCGGCGAGACATCGTTTTCAAATATGCCGCTGAAATTACCCTGATTCCGCTGTCTTCCCTGATCATATCCATACTGATTCTGCTGGCCTTCTATCAGACAACCGGCGGGAACACCATGGTTTTTTTTACCTACCCGCGGACACTCCTTTTGCTGCTTCTCGCATCCCTTCCGTCTGCGGTTCGACTTATAAAAAGTGTTTAACCTGAACATATGCAGGAGAGCGATACCCGCGATAATTATTCTGTCCGTCGCGGCGGCGGCCGCGGAATTGGACTCAAAAATAAATAAAATCGAACAGGACATCCTCCGCAGCAACAGTGAATTCTTAAGCATAACGGATGAAATAGACAAACTGTCCAGTCAAATCGACGAACTGGACGAAAAAAAACAGACCACATCGATCAAAATAGACATACTGACAGCGAATATACGGGGGCTCACCTCAAAGATAAATAAACTGAACGCCGCCTATCAGGCCGGCGGGGACAATCTCAATTCACTGATTGCCGAACTCGAACAGACAGGGGCGCTGGGCAGAAAAAGCAGGATTTTTGCCGATGAAAACGCCGCGGTCATAAAAAAACTATGCGTTTCGGACAACGGGGGGGAAATCCTTCTCATGCATGATTTTGAGGAAGGCAGCAAGGCGAGGATAAAGTCGTTCCTTCTGGGTGATCTGGTAGTAAAAGTGACCGCTTTCGCCAGGAGCTGCTCCGTAAAACAGCGAAAACTCGCCTCGGAGAAACAGACTGTGGAAAAAAAAATAGAGGAGCTTGAAGTGGCTCTCGGCGAATTCACGGCGAAAGTGACGTCCAGCAAAAAAATCCAATCCAGCTATAAACAGTCCCTGGACAAGATCCGCATACAGCAAACGGAACTCGGCAAAGAGCTTGAAGAAAAAGAAAAGAGCAAAAAAGAAATAGACCGCCTTCTTGAAACTTTTATGAGGAAGAAAAAAGATCTTCTGATTGAAAAAGAAAGAGAGCGGGAGCTGGAGGCGCTGCGGGGAACAATGCCCTGGCCGGTTGAGGGCGCCATAATCAGCCCCTTCGGAAAACAGAAGCACCCCATTCTTGATACCTATATAGTGAACAGGGGCATCAAAATAGAAGCGTCCACCGAATGCGTGCGGAGCGTCAGAGATGGCGAGGTTTCTTTCGCCGGATACTTCAAGGGTTATGGAAAAACTGTTATTATAGAGCACGGCGGCGGATTTTATACCGTAACGTCCGGATTTAGCGAGATAGATGTGAAAAAAGGCGACAGCGTAAAAACATCCTCTGCCATAGGACGCGTTTTACGCGGAGAAACAATGTATTTTGAAATACGGCGGGGCGGCACACCGGATGATCCGGGCCTTTGGCTGCTCAAAAATTATTAAGGAGTGAGGTTATGAAAAAAATTCCAGCTTTGATGCTCGCGTTTTTTATCGGTGCGGTGGCATGGGGTGCGTCCAAAACAGATTACGAGGATATGCGGCTGTTTAACGATGTGCTGTCTCTCATAGAAAATAATTATGTGGAGGAAAAGGGGACTTCCGAACTGCTCGACGGAGCCATAAACGGCATGATAAAAAAACTCGACCCGTTTTCGCAGTTCATGAAACCCGAAGCCGCGCAGCTTATGAAAAGTGAAACCAAGGGTTTTTTCGGCGGCCTCGGCATAAAGATCACCATACGCGACAGATGGCTCACGGTCATCACTCCCATGCCCGGCACTCCCGCTTTCCGGCAGGGGATACTCCCCGGCGATAAAATAATACAGATAGACGGAAAGAGCACGGAAGACATTGATGTGATGGGAGCCGTGACAAAACTGCGCGGCCAACCCGGCACAAAAGTGACGATCACCATAGCGCGGGACAAAGAGACGCAGGATGTGACGATCACACGCGAAGAGATAAAAATAGAGAGCGTTCCGAAAGCCAAATCCCAAATGCTGAACGACGGAATAGCTTATATCCAGGTGACGGAATTCAATGAAAAAACCCCTGACGACTTCGCCGCGTTTTATAACGATTTCGAGAAATCCGGTATGAGGGCGCTGATACTGGACCTCAGGAACAACCCAGGGGGGCTTCTCACATCAGCGGTGGAGGTGTCAAAACATTTCCTGGAAAAAGACCAGCTGGTTGTCTACACAAAAGGCCGGAAAAAAAATTCGGACATGAAATTTTATGCGGAAAAAACGCTTCACAAAAAAATACCCCTGGTGGTGCTGATAAATCAAGGGTCGGCATCGGGATCAGAAATTGTGGCCGGCGCGGTGAAAGACTGGGGCAGAGGCATCCTGCTGGGAGAGAAAAGTTTCGGAAAAGGCTCGGTGCAGAGTCTGATAAACCTCCCGGACGGTTCTGAGCTTCGCCTGACGACGGCTAAGTATTACACCCCTAAAGGCATCTGTATACATGAAACGGGCATTGAGCCCGACATAAGCGTGGCACTTTCAAGAGAAGAGAGTATAAAACTGATGCAGCAGTCGGAAAAAATCTACGGCTTGACCGATGAAGATAAAGCAAAAAAAGAAAAAGAGCAAATATCCGACCGGCAGCTTGAGCGCGCCAAAGAAATACTTTTCGCGGAAATGAAATTCTCAGGAAATTTAACGCCTCCGGAAGTTTCTAAAAATTAATGGCAAAACGCAAAAAGAGAACCCGGCTGCTGCCTGTGCTTTTTTTATCAGCCGCCGCGGCGGCGGCGGCATGGTTACTGCTCCTGCAAACAGAAAAACGCGTTAATGACTGCCTGAAAATAGAACAAAACATCAATAGCGTCCTTTTAACAGCCGGCGCGCCGGAGAAAAACGTCACTTCCTGGTGGGAGGAAAAGAAAAAAAACCGGGTGGAGTGGCTTAAAATAAACAAAAAAATACTCATCAGAAAACCCCTGTGGGTGCTTTTCAGCGCCGAAAATCTTTTGAAAAATGTGGAGAACCGCCGCAAATACGCCGTCGCCGTCAAAGACGCGGATGATCACCGGTCGCGGGAGATCAAAATCCTCCGAGACGGAAATATTTATTGCCTTATAAATCTGCGCGGCGAAAAAGCCGGGCCGTCATTATGCATAATAATAGACGACTGTGGCGGCAGCAAAAAACAGCTCACGGCTTTCACGCAGCTCAACCTTCCTTTAACATACGCCATCCTGCCCTATCAGAGACACAGCCGCGCGATAGCCCAGTCACTGTCAAGGAGCGGTTCTGACACCCTGCTTCATATGCCGATGGAACCGCATAAAGCCGACATGAAAGCTCTCGGCAAAGGCGCTTTAAGCACGGGAATGACAGAGGGCGAAATCATAAAAAAAATCACAGCGGCGCTCGCCGCGCTGCCCGGCGTCAAGGGCATGAACAATCATATGGGCTCACTGTTTACGGAAAACAGGGAAAAAATGAAAATCGTGATGACTCTTTTAAAAAAAGAGGGTCTGTTTTTTCTGGATTCGGCCACCTCGCCGAAGAGTGTCTGCCGGGAAACGGCATCCCTGTCCGGGGTTAAATGCCTGCGGAACAATATTTTCCTTGACAACATAGATTCCGCAGAGGAAGTGAAGAAACGGCTGCTGGAAGCGGTCGCGATCGCCCGTAAAAACGGCCGTGCCATTGCGATCGGCCACGCCACCCGCAGACACACCGCGGACGCTATAAAAGAAATATCACAGGAACTCAAAGACGTGGAAATAGTGCCGCTTTCCAGACTCATGGATAATATCTGAAATGCTTGTGCTCGGAATTGAAACTTCCTGCGATGAAACGGCCTGCGCGATCGTAAAAGACGGTAAGAATATATGCTCCGAAGTGGTCGCCTCTCAGATACCTTATCACCGCAGGTTCGGGGGTGTCGTGCCGGAACTGGCTTCAAGAAAACATCTTGAAGCGATAAACGCTGTTGTTGAGGAAACCCTGTTTAAGAGCGGCTTCGAGATGGAGCATATAGACAGATTGGCCGTCACCGTCGGGCCTGGCCTGGCGGGAAGCCTGCTGGTGGGAATCACAGCGGCCCGTACGCTGGGAGCAATACACGACAAGCCCGTTTTCGGGGTCAATCACATACTCGCTCACCTGTCGGTTAATTTTCTCACAGCCAACATAAGCCTGCCCTATATAGGGCTGACCGCTTCCGGCGGGCACTGCGATCTCGTCTTTGCCAAAACCCATGATGAATTCGAAATGCTCGCCCGCACAAGGGACGACGCGCCGGGCGAGGTTTTTGACAAAACGGCTAAAATGCTCGGGTTCCCCTATCCCGGCGGCGCGGAGATAGAAAAACTCGCAAAAGGGGGAAATGAGCGGGCCGTGAAATTTCCTGTACCGCGTTTCAAAGACGGTTCTGAAGATTTTTCTTTTTCCGGCATAAAAACTTTTGTTAAAAACCTGATCCAGGAAACCTCTAAAGAAAAACTTCCGGATCTGGCGGCATCTTTCCAAAACAGCGTGGCCTCTGTATTCTCCGGTAAGATCATCGCCGCCGCCAAAAGAAAACTCTGCCAGCGCGTGCTTGTGGCAGGCGGCGTTATGGCCAATAGCTACATAATCTCGCGGCTCGAGGAAGAATGCGCGAAAAATTCCATACAGCTCTTTTATCCTGAAGCCAGGCTCTGCACCGACAACGCGGTCATGATAGCCTGCAGAGGTTTCTGGCAGGAGAAATCACTGCCTCTGACACCGGCGCCGGATCTCAAAATATGAAAAACTCTGATTTAACCGCGGTGATACTCGCGGCCGGCAAAGGCACCAGGATGAAATCATCTCTGCCGAAAGTGCTGCACAATGTCTCCGGAAGAGCCATGATAGACCATATTTACGCTGAAACAAAAAAACTCACGGATGATATAATATTCATTATCGGATGCGAAAAGGTCAAAAATCACATCGCTGAATATAAAAACTGCCGCTATGCCTACCAGCGAAAAAAACTCGGCACCGCCGATGCCCTCGCGAAAGTCAAAAAATTAAAAGTCGGCCGACGGCTGCTTGTAATGCCCGGCGATGTGCCCCTTTTGAAATCATCCCAGCTCCGCCGGCTGATAGATTTTCATGTTTTACACGATAACGATATCAGCGTTCTGACCGCCACGAGAGATGATCCCTCTGGCTACGGCCGGCTCATCAAAAAAAATGGCAAGGTGACAGATATAAAAGAGGAACTTGACGCTACGGCCTCGGAAAAACGCATAAAGACCGTAAACAGCGGCATTTATATCTTTCGCGCCCCGGAGATATTCGCCTTACTGGAAAAAATAAGGCCCAACCCTTTGAAAAAAGAATACTATCTCACCGATGTTATAAAAATAGCAGCGGGTGCCGGTATGAAAATAAAAAATCTGAATTCCGTTAATGATTCTTTCCTTATGGGAATAAACTCAAAGACGGATCTTGCGATGGCGGAGAAAATCCGGAAAGAAAAGAAAGGGGACGGTTCCTATTGCGGCAATAGGAACCGTCCCCGCAAGGAGAAATAAAAATGAAAAAGAATCAGAATCTCGCTGTTTTTTCAGGCGGTTCAAATCCCGTTCTTGCGGCCCATATCTGCGAATATCTGAATATCGCCGCAGGCAAAATCGACATCAGCTCTTTCCAGGACGGGGAATGCTCTGTAAAAATAGGAGCTAACGTCCGCGGGAAAGATGTTTTCATTATTCAGGGCACATGCCCGCCGGTCAACGATAACCTGATGATACTTCTGACGATAATAGACGCGTTGAGAAGGGCTTCCGCTAAAAGAATAACCGCAGTGATGCCTTATTACGGTTACGCGCGACAGGACAGAAAGGTCGAGCCGAGGGTGCCGATAACGGCTAAGCTCGTGGCCAATCTTCTTACGGCATCCGGCGCGGACAGAATACTGAGCCTTGAACTGCACGCGGGACAGATACAGGGATTCTTTGACATTCCCGTCGATAACCTGTACCCATCGGTTGTCTTCGTCGAACAGATAAAAAAAATGGGATTAAGAAACAGCATTGTCGTCTCGCCCGACGCCGGCGGCGTCGATAGAGCGCGGGCGCTGGCAAAGCACATAAAAGCCGATCTGGCCATCGTTGACAAGCGGCGGCCGGGGCCGAATAAGGCCAAGATCCTCAACATCATAGGCGATGTCAAGGGGAAAAACTGTTTGATCTACGACGATATAATAGACACCGCCGGTACCGCCGCGGGCGTGGCGGCGGCGCTCAAAAAAAAGGGCGCGGAAAAAATCTATCTCCTCGGATGCCACGCCGTCCTTTCGGGCAATGCCGTGGACAAACTGGAAAAAGCGCCCCTGGAAAAAGTCATTGTCACCAATTCCATTCCCCTTAAAACACCGTCAAAAAAAATAGAATGCCTTTCAGTGGGGAAACTTTTCGCACAGGCGATCAACTGCATACACAATGAGACATCCCTGTCGAACCTCTTTAAGCTGAAAAAGTAAAAAAACTGCGCCGTTTCAAACTTCCGCAATAATAATATTTGTCATTCCAATTGCGTGCCGGAAGTTAAACAACCTGCACAGAGGCAGTAAGAATGCCGGTGTTTTGTTGGGCACTATCTGCCCGTATGAAAATGCATCAATAATATTCAGCCCATTTTTTTTTATCAGCCTTTTTAAAAAAGAAAGTGAAAATTTCAGCGCCTGCCGTTCTTCTTTGACTATCGCGGAAAATATGAACATTAACAAATTGTTTCTGTTAGGTTCCATAATAACCACATATTTCCCAGACACGCGTTTCATCTCCTGTATTACGCTATCCATTTCCTGTATGTGATGCAGAACGGCATGACAGAAAACCACATCAAAACTGTTATCTTTAAATTTCAGCCGGCGGGCATCCATTTGACAGGTTTTCTTTACAGGGTTCATCTCAAGCATTTTTTCCGAACTGTCAATTCCGCAAACATCACAGATTTTATCAAAGTAAAAAGTAAAAAAACCGTTACCCGCGCCTATATCCAGAAGTTTTGTCTTTTTGGAAAATGTTATAATTTTTGACACTTCTTTGATTTTCGGTACAACATATTCCTTTATGACGGCGTTCGCCGGTTTCCTCCTTCTATCCAGCGCTTTGCGTTCCCAATATTTTCCGCCGGCACACGATGAAAGAAAATTTGTTGTTTTAAATATTTGTTTCAAGACGGTTTTCTCTCCTTTATTTTTTCCAGCAGTTCCTTGTATTCGGGTTTAGGCGCCGCCGCGTAAGCCATGGCTGTATATTTCATTGCATTTGAATAATCATTCAGATTATAAGAACAAACCGCCTTGAGGTAAAATATCCAGTGATCTCTGATATTTTTATCGAGGAGAGCATCCAGTTCAATAAGCGCGGATTTCCAATTTTTGCTATTGAAATTTCCTTTCACGTTGTTCAGTTTATAATTTCTGAATGCGCCTGCCGCCGAATTATAAGGCCCCCCCGGGGTTCCGCCGCTATCGGGCGTTTTTTTAATCCTATAAAGATACACCCCTCCGTATTGATAAAGTTCTGTGATATATTTTTTCCAAAAGCCGTCAAGCTTAACAATATCTTCTTTGTTAAAATAAAAGTTGCCGTAACCGGCTGTTCTTATTCCCTCGGGGGCATTGACTATCAGATGAGTAAAACCGTCACTCTTCAGATTAAGATACACCTCATCCCCGCTCCCGCTGTTTCTGAGATACTCTATCAGCGGATTAAGCCCTTCAACGGAAAAAGCGGCAAAACGCCTGTTTATGTAAAGACATTTTGCATCCCCGAAAATAAGTATTTTCGCGTCTTCCGGAAGCGTTTCATTCGCGTATTTATACACATTATAGGACGGATAAGGATACCCGGGACGGGAATCAGAAAGATATTTGTCTTTTGAAATTGTGCCCGAAATCAATGACAGCGGCTGATAAGTGCTAACAGCCATAGGTATCATAAAAAGAAAATTACTCATTGCCATAACAATAATTGAAATCCCAAAGATATTTTTAAGGAATTCACTCTCACGCGTTGACGCGCACACAACATAACCAATCAGCAAACCGGCAGCCGGGAGAGCCGGGCTAAAATATTTGAATTTTGTATTCGGCGCGATGCCCCATATTAGAAATGAAAATATAAAAAACAGCAATAAATTAACAACGGCGTTTTTCTTTCTAATCCTAAAGAATAGCAGTAGCGGCATAAAACCGATAAAAACCGCCCCTGACATATAGTAATCGGGAGACGCGTAATTAGTCCTGGGCCCTCCCCCCTTAATACTCATGTTCCACGGCAAAGAGAATAATGTGATTATGCCCGACGATTGTTTGAGAGGATTGTGATAATTGAATTCCGTCTCTGCGCTTACGCCATAAGGATATTTTATGTTAAAAAATTGCGTCATAAGAGGGTGGACGGGATTCCCCGAATTAATATAATTCCTTATAAACCACGGTGATGCCACCGCAGCCGTTATAACAGTGAATAAAGCCACTGATTTAAAAATCTTTTTCAGGGCCTGTTTCGCGAAAAATTCATGAATCATCAGCACAAACGCGAGCGGAGCGATAAAAAAAACCGCCGTGTATTTTGATCCAAGCGCAAATCCCGAAAGAACAGCTGCGGCAAACAGCCATTTAGGATTTCTTTCCCCCCCGTCCATATAGTTTATAAGCGCGTAGAGACTGAAAAAAATAAAGAGCGTCAGGCCTATATCATTTGAGGCAAGCCATGACCTAAACATTACCGTGGGCGTAAAATAAAAAACAACGGCCGCAATAATTCCGCTTAAACGATTCTTTAACCGGCGTATTGAAAAAACCATAATTCCGGCTGCAATCAGAATGCCGAATATGAAATTAAGAAGTTTTGCCGCCGTATAATTTTTTAACAGCATACCCGCGGTAAAAAGCATTGAAATATTGAGAGGAAAATTTGAAAGTATCTTGTACGGCAACGGCGAAATCCTGTGGTTTTGAATAAAATAATTCGGAACCCCGAGATGGTAATTAAGCGAGTCATAGAACATTTCGGGAGTAAGACTCATCAACAGGTTAAAAACTGCAAGCAAAATCAGCATGGAAATCATTATTTTTTCAAAAAAATCAGTTTTTGAAAACCGGACAGCCTGGTGAAATTGTCTATTTACGTTCCTGATTCTCACAATGCCCGCCGCCATAAGAGCGCTGAAAATGATGTAAAACACCCACCTGTGCAGGCCCCCCAAATAACCGATAATAACCGTCATATAAGCTATTAACCCCAAACCGGCCGCGGTCGCGAACAACATATTCTCGTATTTGTCGGTGAAATCCAGCTTCAGCAAAGAAAAAAAACAGCTGCCTGCGAAAAAAGCCGAAAATGTCACAGCCAACGCGGCCGCAAGAGCTATAATATAACCGAGCAGCAGACTCACAAAAACAGAAAAACTAAATTCCCCCTGCAAATTGAAAAAATAGCTTATGGTGAGCGGAATATCGTGATATTTATAGAAATTAACACACACCACCCCTATCCAAATCAGCGTGACAATCGAAAACAACACGACAGAAACTTTTAATGCGTCTCCCTGTTTTTTGCATGGAATAGAGCCTGTTGCACAAACAAATTTTTCAGCAACCGACGGCTTCCAACTATAATCTAACATTTTTTTCAAATTTTATAATACCCAAAAATTATTTCC
>PHAM01000024.1 GCA_002841685.1 Elusimicrobia bacterium HGW-Elusimicrobia-2
TTCGGTTTCCCCCTTTTATCAAAAAGGGGGAAAATAAAGAGTTCACTTTTGATTCTTAAATCTAACAAAAACGGTTCACTTTTGATTTTTAAATGACATGCTTTGCGGAAATACTTGACACATCACAGGAAGTTTTTATAGCATTAGTCCTTTTATGGTATGAGCAACGTTATAAAATTTTTCAAAAGCGTGTATGCGGAACTGGACCGCATATCGTGGGCGTCGAAAAGAGATGTGGCGGGTTTTACTGTTGTCGTGCTGGTTTTGGTGGTTATGGTGTCGTTTTTTATTATGGTGGTTGATTTGATAATTTCGAAAATAGTGGGGATATTTATCTGATGGGCGAATATAAATTCTATGTTGTTCAGGCCCTTGTGGGTTCGGAAAAGAGGGTTTACGAGGTCATCCAGGCCAAAATATCATCTTATGCCGAAGAGGGCGCCGAACCCAAGATAAGACAGGTGATAATGCCCGAAGAGAAAGTGGTGGACATCAGGAAAAAGAAGAATGTCGTGCGCCCCAGAAAGATACTTCCCGGGTATATTATAATAGAGATGGTGCTTGACGAGGAAACCTTCTGGTTCATCAACGGTATCCGCGGCGTGAGCGGTTTTCTCGGGGGCAAGACCCCTTTTACCGTAAAGCCGCAGGAAGTGGAATACCTCAAAGAAATGGTGACGGAATCCGAAAAGGAAAAACCGCGTCCGTCGGTGCAGTTCGCCAAAAACGACAACGTGCGGATCATTGACGGGCCTTTCGCCAATTTTGCGGGGGAGATAGATCACGTGGACGAGGCTAAGGGCAAGCTGAGAGTACTGGTGTCCATATTCGGCCGCTCGACTCCGGTGGAGCTTAAATTTTATCAAGTGGAGAAAACATAATGGCAAAGAAAAAAAAGATAAAGGCCCAGATAAAACTTCAGATTCCCGCGGCCGCCGCTAACCCGGCGCCACCGGTAGGCCCCGCGCTCGGCCAGCACGGCGTTAACATCATGGAATTCTGTAAGCAGTTCAACGAAGCGACAAAGGGGGAAGAGACAGGAATGCTCATACCCGTGGTCATATCTGTTTATGAAGACAGGAGTTTTTCTTTCATAACAAGAGTGCCTCCGATATCCTCTCTTATCAAAAAAGCTGTCGGTATAGCAAAAGCCTCCGGCGTGCCCAATAAGGAAAAGAAGGGAAAGCTCAGTATGGCGCAGGTCAGGGAAATAGCGGCGAAAAAACTGCCCGATCTTAATACGGAGAACATGGATTCCGCCTGCCGGATGGTGGAAGGCACGGCCCGCAGCATGGGTATTGAAGTGGGGGACTGATTTTCTTATGAAAAACAAAAGATATGCGGAATCGCTTAAAGCTGTTGAGGAAGGCAGGGCATATACGCTTGAAGAGGGCCTGAAAATACTTAAAAGTTTCAAAAAAGCGAAGTTTGACGAAAGCGTTGAGATGCACATAAGTCTCAACACGGGCATGAAAAAAATCCCGCAGAGCATCACCGGTTCCGTGTCTCTGCCGGCCGGCACGGGAAAAACCGTGCGCGTGGCGGTGATAACTAAAGGCGCCAAGGCGGAGGAAGCTCTTGCAGCAGGCGCGGATAAAGTCGGTGGAGAAGATATCATAATCGAGATACAGGCCGGTAAGATAGATTTTGACGTACTCCTCACCACTCCGGACTGCATGAAGGATGTCGCGAAAGTGGCCAGGATCATAGGCCCCCGCGGGCTGATGCCCACGCCTAAAGCCGGCACGGTGACCATGGATATCGCCGCCGCGGTGAAAAATTACAAGGCGGGGCTGCTCAGATGGAAAGTTGATTCTTCCGGCAACATTCACGCCGCCTGCGGAAAGATATCGTTCGCGGATGATAAGCTCGCGGAAAACATAAAAGCGTTTCTGGAATCTGTCAGATCGGCGAAAATGCCTTTACCCGCGGGTAATGTGATTAAAAAAGTTTCTATAGCGACGACGATGTCGCCGGGTGTGCGCATCAGCGCGTAATTGAGGGAAAAAAATGAAACTCAGAGCTGAAAAAGTAAAGTGGTTGGAAAATAAAGATAAGTTTGTAAAAGAGAACAGGGCGTTTATTTTCGCCGAATTTCAGAAAATGACCGTTAAGGATATGACAGAACTGCGTATGCGCCTGAGCCGCGCCCGGGCTGTCACGGAAGTCGTGAAGAACAGGCTTTTCAAAAAACTGATGCAGGACGAATGGGAGCAGATAGCGTCTTTCGTCCACGGGCCCACGGCGGTTGTTTTTACCGACGACTCGCTCATCAGCGATGTCTGCAAGGCTCTTGGGGATTTCTCAAAAGAAAATGAGCATTTCAAGGTACGCGGAGGTTTTTTAAGGCCCGGCCGGGTGCTGAGCGCCGGCGATATTTCAGGCATCGCGTCCATGCCTGACAGAGATACGCTCATAGCGATGGTGGCGCGCGCGGCGCAGGGCCCGCTTTACGCTTTTCACAATGTGTGCAAAATGCTGTTGTCAGGCGTTGTTTTCGCCCTGAGCGATTACGCGCGTAAAAAAGAGCAGCAAAACTAAGAGTTTCGAAATCGATGATATGGTAGAAGGGAGGAGATAATGGCTATAAGCAAAGATGAGATTATTGAAGGTATTTCAACGATGACTGTCATGGAGCTCAGCGAGCTCGTCAAGGCGATTGAAGAAAAATTCGGAGTCAGCGCACAGATGGCGGCTCCGCAGGTTGTTGCCGCAGCGGGTGCGGGCGAGGCCTCCGCCGAGGAAAAAACAGAATTTGACGTGATCCTTAAAGTCGTGGGTGACAAAAAAATTCAGGTCATCAAAGTTGTCAGAGAGCTCATGTCTCTGGGCCTTAAGGAAGCGAAAGACGTAGTGGACAGCGCGCCCAAAAAAGTGGGAGAAGCGCTGCCGAAGGAAAAGGCGGAAGAAATAAAGGCGAAACTCGAAGAAGTCGGTGCTACTTGTGAAATAGCATGAGGGAAATAAGATTAGAGCGTGTCAAGGGTAGGGATTTTTCCTCGACCACGCTCTTTCTGGATATACAGACAAAATCCTATCAGGATTTTTTACAGGCGGATGTTCCCCAGCCCGAAAGAAAGCCCATTGGTCTTGAAGGAGCGTTCCAGGATATTTTTCCCATTGTCTCAACGAACGGCCGGATGGAACTGGAGTATGCCGGTTATTCGGTAGGCAAGCCTGCCCTGACGGAGATTGAAGCCAGGAAAAAAGAGCTGACTTATTCCATCCCGGTTAGAATCAAACTGCGTCTCAAAAAATACAGAGAGCAGGGTGCCGTTCCGCACATTTTTGAGAAGGAAATCAATTTCTGCAATGTTCCTTATATGACCAAAAGCGGGAATTTCATCATAAACGGCAACGACAGGGTGATAGTGAATCAGCTCCACCGTTCGCCGGGAGTGATTTTCGAGGAAGCCGCGGCTCACGAGGTGACGCAGCTGGGCCGTCAGAAGTACACAGCCGGCATCATCCCCTACCGCGGCGCATGGGTGGAATTTGAGTTTGATTACGACAATGCCCTGATCGTCGTCATAGACAGGAGAAAAAAATTCCCCGCTACGGTGATACTCCGCGCCCTCGGTCTTGAGACAAATGACCAGATCGTGGAAAGGTTTTATCAAACGGAAGAAGTGCCTGCCGGCTCAATAGATCTGGAGTCCCCCGAAAGAACCTATCTCGGAAAAACCCTTCCCCCCGCCGCGGACGGGAAAGTGCCGTACTACGCAGGATGCGGAATAGATTCCAACCTTATACAATTCGCCATCGCTGCGGGCATGAAAAAGATCACGGTTATAACAAAAGCCTCAGCTGCGGACAATGTGGCCATACTGGAGACCCTGAAGAAGGACAATGTGCGCTCACAGAAACAGGCGATAGTGGAATTTTTCAAAAAACTGAGGATACAGGAATTCACGAGCGAAGCGACAGCGAAGGATTTTTTTTCGACGCTGCTTTTCAAGAGCACGAAAAGATATGACCTGTCCTTCGTGGGCAGGTACAAACTTAATCTCAGGCTGGCGAAGACCTACGAAAAACTCGGATTGAAGGTGCCGTCGCTTTCCAGAAGAACGCTCTGCTATGAGGACATTCTGGCCGTAATATACAATGTCATAGCGCTCAACCAGAAACTTGAGAGCAAGGTGGACGACATAGATCACCTCGGCAACAGAAGGATCAGGTCGGTGGGAGAGCTGTTGCAGAATCAGATTAAAATAGGCCTGACAAATCTCGCCAGGGTTTCGCGCGACAGGATGAATATGAAACAGGATGTGAAAAATCCGCAGGAGCTTGTCAACACGACTTCCATCATAACCACGATTAACAAATTCTTCGCCACATCCCAGCTTTCACAGTTTTTGGATCAGACCTCACCTGTGTCGGAGCTGACTCACAAGAGAAGGCTTTCGGCCATAGGGCCGGGCGGGCTCAACCGCAAACGCGCCGGTTTTGAAGTGCGCGACGTGCACAATTCCCATTACGGAAAAATATGCCCTATTGAAACCCCTGAAGGCCAGAATATAGGCCTCATTGTTTCCCCTGCGGTGTATGCTCGCGTGAATCAGTACGGCCTTTTAGAAACACCCTATAAAAAAGTTGAGAATGGCGTTGTCACCGGCAAAGTGGAATACATGACGGCAGATGAGGAAGAGCGCTGTACGATAGGCCCGGCCACAATGAAGGTTGATAATAACGGCCGCATAATAGACAATTCTATAATGGCCCGGCGCGGTGGCGAGTTTCTGTTCGCCTCTTCTAAGGAAATACAGTATTCGGATGTCGCTTCCAACCAGATATTGAGTCCTTCGGCGGGGCTGATACCTTTTATTGAACATGACGATGCCAACAGAGCTCTTATGGGAGCGAACATGCAGAGGCAGGCGGTGCCGCTGCTTTCCACTGAGGCCCCTCTTGTGGCCACGGGCATGGAAAAGAGCATAGCCGTGGACAGCCTGGCTGTTGTTTGCGCCGAGAACCCCGGAACGATTGTGAGCGTTCAGTCGGACAGGATAATGATAGAGAGAGAAGACGGTCAATATGATGTTTATGATCTGTTGAAATTCCTAAGGACCAACCAGAACACCTGTATAAATTACTCGCCGATGGTCACGGTGGGCCAGAAAGTGAAAAAAGGCACTGTCCTCACAAGGGGCTGCGCCACGGATGACGGCCTTCTCGCCCTTGGTAAAAATGTCCTTGTGGCCTATCTTTCCTGGGAAGGCTATAATTATGAGGACGCCATAATAGTCAGCGAAAGGCTGGTGAAGGATGATGTCTTTACCTCAATCCACATCACGCGTCACGAGTCCGAAGTGCACACCGGCGTCGGCGGGGCTGACGACAGATCGGAAGAAATAACGCGGGATATTCCGGGCGTTTCTCCCGCTCAGATAGCCAGACTTGATTCAAACGGCATCGTTGTCGAGGGCACCTATGTGGAGCCGGGCGATATCCTGGTGGGAAAAGTGATTCCCGAAGAAGAAACCTATGTGCCTCACGAGGTGCTTCTGCGCAGTATTTTCGGTGATAAGGGCCGCCGCTTCAAAGATGTGTCTCTCACCGTTCCGCCGGGGACAAGAGGGACTGTTATAGGCGTGGAGCTTTTTGAAAGGAAATCCAAGCTCACAAAATTTCAGAGGGAGAAAAAGGTCAAGGCCGTCACGGAAAAATTCAAAGATCTCGGTGCGGAACTCCGCTCCATGAGGAACGGCGAGATAAAAGACACGGACCGCGATCTGGAGAAAAAGAAGATTACCTCAGCCCAGCACAAAAAACTGGTGGAAAAGATCCAGAAATTCTATGAATTTGAGCTGGACATGATGAAAAAGCAGAGAGATACGGCCGTTAAAGACGCCAAGGGCGCCACGGATCTGCCGCCGGGGGTGAGCAAGAAAGTCAAGGTATACATCGCCACCCGCAGAAAAATATCCATAGGCGACAAAATGGCCGGCCGTCACGGCAACAAGGGCGTTGTATCAATAGTGCTGCCGGTTGAGGATATGCCTTTTCTTCCGGACGGAACGCCGGTTGACATGATGATCAGCCCGCTGAGCGTGCCGTCCAGAATGAACATCGGCCAGATCTTTGAGACGCTCCTGGGTTTCTCAGCCAAAAAACAGAATGTGAGGTTTATATGCCCGTCTTTTAACAGCCCTGTTTTTGAAACCGATGTGGCCGGAAACCTGAAAAAGGCCGGCCTCCCGCCAACAGGCGCTTTCACCCTTTTTGACGGCCGGACGGGCCGTCCGCTTATGGAAAAGGTCAGTGTGGGTTACCCCTATATGCTCAAACTTGTGCATATGTCCGAGGATAAGATCCACGCCCGTTCCACCGGCCATTACTCAATGGTCACCAGGCAGCCGGTGGGAGGCAAATCCCTGATGGGCGGCCAGCGTTTCGGGGAGATGGAGGTGTGGGCCATCGAGGCCTACGGCGCCGCTAATCTGCTCAGGGAGTTTTTGACCGTAAAGAGCGATGATGTAAAAAGCCGCCAGAAACTGCTGGAGACAATAATAGGCGATGAGCCCGGTAAAGACGAGAAGCCGAAAGACAGATTTATGCCAGCCCCGTCGACGCCGGAAGCTTTCCAGGTGCTCGTGAGGGAACTGCAGTCAATGGGTTTTAAGGTTGAGCTTTCGAAAAATAAAGGTGCCGCGAAAAAATGAAAAATAAATCAAAAGATAATCTGGATTTCACGAGTTTTGACAGTCTGAAAATTTCTCTGGCCTCTCCCCAGATGATCAAGAAATGGTCTTACGGTGAAGTGAAAAAGGGCGACACGATAAATTACAGGACTTTCAAGCCTGAGAGAGACGGGCTTTTCTGCGAGGCGATATTCGGGCCCACAAAAGATCACGAGTGCCAGTGCGGCAAATACAAATTCCGCAAGTACGAGGGAATCGTCTGCGAGCGTTGCGGCGTGGAAGTCACCGAATCCGAAGTGCGCCGCCACAGGCTCGGTCACATAGATCTGGCGGTGCCGGTTTCTCATGTCTGGTTTCTGAGAAAGACCCCTTCCCGCGTGGGCGTGCTCCTCGGTATGAAGATCACGGATCTTGAAAAGGTCATTTACTACGCCAATTATATCGTGACGGATCCCGGTGCGACGCCGCTGAAGCTGAAGCAGCTGCTCTCAATAGACGATCACGCGCGCTTGAGGAAACTCTACGGCCTCAGGTTCAAAGCGGGAATCGGAGCTTCCGCCATCCGGAAACTCCTTAAAGAAATGAATGTGGAAAAGCGGATGGAAGAACTCAGGGCTAAACTCAAAACCGAGAAATCATCCGTGGGCATCTCGCGCATGGACAAGCATCTTAAAATAGTGGAAAGTTTTTTTTACTCCGGCAACAAGCCCGACTCCATGATATTGACGGCGCTGCCGGTGATGCCTCCAGGTCTGAGGCCGCTGGTGCCGCTTGAGAGCGGCCGCTTCGCCTCATCGGATCTTAACGATCTGTACCGCAGGATCATCAACAGGAACAACAGGCTCAAACACATAAAAGAGCTCAGGGCTCCCGAGGTTGTCGTCAACAATGAAAAACGCCTTCTTCAGGAAGCGGTTGACGCCCTTATAGAAAACGGCATCCGCGGCAAAACCGTGGTGTCCGCATCCGGCCGCGCGCTCAAATCCCTCGCGGATATAACAAAAGGGAAAAGAGGCCGCTTCAGGCAGAACCTCCTCGGCAAAAGAGTGGATTTTTCCGGCCGCGCCGTTATTGTCGTCGGGCCGCAGCTCCATATTGACCAGGTGGGCGTGCCCAAATATATGGCCGTGGAACTCTTCAAGCCTTTTATCATAAGAGAGCTGCGCAAGCAGGGCCTGGCCTCTCACATAAAAGACGCCAACAGGGTGATACGCGAACAGCCCGGTCTTGTTTTTGATCTTTTGGAAAAGATAATGAAGATGTATCCGATCATGATAAACCGCGCTCCGACACTCCACAGGCTCAGCATACAGGCCTTTTATCCGGTTCTTGTGGAAGGAAACGCCGTGCAGCTCCATCCCCTCGTGTGTTCGCCGTTTAACGCGGACTTTGACGGTGACCAGATGGCGCTCCATCTGCCTCTGACGCCCGAGGCGAGAATGGAGGTGATGACCCGCCTTATGTCAACGAAAAACTTTTTTTCTCCGGCCAACGGCAATATGCTCGATACCCCGTCCCAGGACATGGTGCTCGGTATCGCGTATCTGACGAAGATGAAACCGGGGGAAGTCGGCGAGGGTAAAATATTCAAGGACGCGGATGAGGCCATAAGGGCTTTCCGCTTTAATGTTGTCGGGCTCCACGCCAAAATAAAAGTGGCGGGACTGAATGAAATATCGGAAAAAGACAAAGACGGCAAAATTCTAAAGCCTTCGGAGTGGAAAGACTACACCACGCCCGGGCGCATCATCTTCAATGACATCATTCCCGCGGGCATTGACAAGATCAACATGGAGATGACGAAAAGCAAGATCCATGAATTGATCATGATCATACACATCAAGGCGAATAACTATGTTCTGGCGCAATTCCTGGACAGGATAAAAAGGCTGGGCTTTCATTACGCGACGGTGTCGGGCAGTTCCATTCTGGTGGAGTCTCTGATCCAGTGCGGAGCCAAAGACAGGATAATCAACGAATCAAAAGAAAAAGTTTTGAGGTTTGATAAGAGTTATCAGGCCGGTATAATGAGTAAGCAGGAAAGGTATAACAGGATAATATCCCTCTGGCAGGACACCAGCGACACGCTGGCGGATATGGTTTTTGAGGATATGGCCAAGCAGGAACTCAAACCGTATAAGGTCGGTGAGCCGAGGTTCAATTCACTTTACATAATGGCCTCTTCCGGAGCGAGAGGTTCGCGCACGCAGGTGCGTCAGCTTGTGGCGATGAGAGGCCTGATGGCCAAGCCGCAGAAAAGAGTGACCGGCGAGATCGGTGAGGTCGTTGAGACGCCCATTGTTTCCAATTTCAGGGAAGGCATGACTGTGCCTGAATATTTTATTTCGACTCACGGCGGCAGAAAAGGCCTTTCGGACACGGCCCTCAAAACCGCTGAGGCGGGCTATCTTTCAAGAAAACTTGTGGATGTCGGCCAGGATGTCGTCGTTTGCATGGATGACTGTCAGTCCGTCAACGGCATCACGGTTTCCGCTCTCATGGAGGGTCAGAATGTCGTTGAGTCGCTGTCCGAAAGAATAGTGGGACGCGTTGTCATTGATAACATTGTTAACCCCATCACCGACGAGGTGCTCATAAAAGAAGGTGAACTTGTCAGCGAAGCTGACGCGAAGAAAATAGAGGACGCGGGTTTTGTATCGGTCAAAATAAGATCCGTCCTCACATGTCAGTCACCCCGCGGCTGCTGCGCCAAGTGCTACGGAAGAGATCTTTCAACAGGCCGGATGGTCAGGTTGGGCGGTACGGTCGGCGTCATCGCGGCCCAGAGTGTCGGCGAGCCGGGCACACAGCTGACACTGCGGACTTTCCACATCGGCGGTATAGCCGGAAGGATCATGGACACCTCTGAATTGCGCGCCATGTCGGACGGTAAAGTGGAATTTGAACATCTTCAGACAATAAAAAACAAAGAGGGCGTTCTCGTCGTCATCAGCAAAAACGCAAAAATGATATTCAGGCATCCGAAAAAAGTCATCCCCCAGACTTTCAGCCTCCCCTACGGCGCTGAAATTAAATTTAATGACAGCAGAAAAGTGCGAAGGGGCGAGCTGATAGGCCAGTGGAATCCCAGGGAAATGCCTCTTATCGCGGTGCACTCCGGAACCATCCGCTGGAGAGACATAATTTCGGGCATCACAATCAGGGAAGACAGGTCCAAAGAAACCGGACTTCTTGAACGCATAGTCATACCTTATCAGAGGAGTAAATACAGGCCGCAGCTGGAAGTTGTGGGAGATAACGGCAAAAAAGATGTTTTCCCCCTTCCTCCCGACACGCACATCAGCGTCTCAAACAAAGACAAAGTTGTGGCGGGCGATATTGTGGCCAAGATCCCTCAGGAGATAACAAAGATCAAGGACATTACCGGCGGACTGCCGCGCGTGACCGAGCTTTTTGAGGCCCGCAGGCCGAAAAAGGCCGCTGTCATCACCGAGATTTCCGGGATTGTTGAGATCATGCAGTCGGAAAAAGGTGAGATGATGGTGAAGATCACTCCGTCCCGCGGAGGAGAAGCGAGGGAATATCTGATTCCGCACGGCAAACATCTTATTGTTTATAACGGCGATGAAGTGTCGGCTGGAGACCTGCTCACCGACGGAGCCATGGATCCCCATGACATCCTCAAGGTGCAGGGCGAGAAAGGCGTGCAGACCCATCTTCTTGACGAGGTTCAGGGCGTTTATCGACTGCAGGGCGTCAAGGTGAACGACAAGCACATAGAGATCATCGTGAAACAAATGCTTTCCATGGTGCGCATTGTGGATCCCGGCGATACATCTTTTGTTCCGGGCGAGCAGGTTGGAAAATGGGAAGTGCGCGAGGCGAACGAAAAGCTTGCGCCTTCCAAGAAAAAGGCCTCCTTTGAATCCATTCTGCAGGGCATAACGAGAGCCGCCCTGAACAGCAAGTCGTTCATATCCGCGGCGTCGTTCCAGGAGACCACAAGGGTACTCACCGAAGCCGCCATAAGAGGGGCCGAGGATAATTTTGAGGGCCTGAAAGAAAATATTATAGTGGGCAGGAAGATACCCGCCGGCACGGGCCTGGCGGAAACGAAGAGGACCTTACAATGAGCGATATAAAAGATTACGCGGTCATAGAGGGCTGCGGCAAACAGTATTTTGTGAGCGTTGGAGACAAGGTTGAGCTCGACAACGAGGGGCTTGAGAGCATGGATAAGGTTCTTCTGGTGAAAACAGGGGACAAAGTCCTCATAGGCGAACCCGTGCTCTCCGGAGCGAAAGTCGGCCTTAAATTCATCGGAGCGCAAAAAGCTCCGAAGGTCATTTCGTTCAAAAAAAAGCGCCGCAAAGGCTACCGCCGCAAAATAGGCCACCGCCAGCAGTACTTCGTCTACGAAGTAAAAGACATCAAGACCGCCGCCTGACATCGCCCCGCCATCGGGACGCTTTTGTTATCAGGATTTCTTTGCTATAATAATCCGAAAATTAAATAAACGGAGGCTATAAAAATGGCACATAAAAAAGGACAGGGTTCATCGTCGAATGGAAGAGACTCGGAAGGCCGCAGGCTCGGTGTTAAGGTATCGGGCGGACAGACCGTGAAGGGCGGCGGCATAATACTCCGCCAGCGCGGGACAAAAGTTATTCCGGGCATTAACGCGGGGATAGGGCGGGACGACAGCATTTTCGCGAAAATCGCGGGCACAGTCAAATTCCACAGCAGGGCCGGCAAAAAAATAGTTTCTGTGGAATAACCCAGCCTTTTGAAATCGCATTTCGCCGATAGGGCTAAAATCACGGTTAAAGCCGGCGACGGCGGCAGCGGCTGTGTTTCGTTCAGAAGAGAAAAATTCATACCGAAAGGCGGCCCCGACGGCGGCGACGGCGGCAACGGCGGCAGCGTCATTCTCGAGGCCTCGCCTCATCTTGTCACACTTTACGATTTCAAACTTCGTCCCTACTACAAAGCCGAAAACGGCATGGGCGGTGAAGGCAGCAGAAAAATGGGAAAGGACGGGGAAACACTCAGGATAAAAGTGCCCTGCGGCACCGAGGTTTACAGAGATGGCAATCTCATAGCCGATCTTGTTTTCGAGGGAGACAGTGTCACGGCGGCGCGGGGCGGTCATGGCGGCCGCGGAAATGATTTTTTTAAAAGCGCCGTGAACAGAACTCCCCGCCGTTTTGAAAAAGGAACCCTCGGAGAAGGGGGAGAACTGCTCCTTAAACTCAAACTCATAGCGGATGTGGGGCTGGTTGGTTTTCCCAACGCCGGCAAGTCCACTCTTCTGGGGCGTATCTCAAACGCGCATCCGCGCGTGGCGGCGTATCCTTTCACCACGCTCAAACCCAATCTCGGCGTGGTGGAGACCCCGACGGGAAAGATCAGTTTTGCCGATCTGCCGGGTATCGTTGAAGGGGCTCACGCGGGCAAGGGCCTGGGGTTTGAATTCCTCGCTCACATTGAAAGGGTCAAGATCCTTCTTTTTGTCCTGGATGTGAACGGCTTCAGCTCACCGGGCGATCCTTACGCCGATTTTAAAATCCTGCTGGATGAGATAAAACAATATAATCCTTTTCTGCTGGAAAAACCTTTTGTGATAGCCGTGAATAAAATAGATACCTGCGGCGACACGGGCGCGTATACTGATTTCAGCGGAAAGCATTTCGGGATCTCCGCGCTCGAAGGAACGGGCGTCAAAGGCCTTATAGAACACATAAGAGAGGTGTTATGTTGAACAAAGAGAAATCCGCCTGCGGCGGAAAAAGAGCTGTTGTGAAACTGGGCACGGGTTTGTTGAGCGATAACGGCGGGATCAGCGCCTCTGTCATAAGCGCAGTCTGCGGGGAAATAGCGTTTCTTAAAAAGAAGGGTTTTCAAATCCTTGTTGTTTCCTCCGGCGCCGTCGGATGCGGGATGATAAAGCTCGGCCGGAAGCGGCCTGCGGATATCTCCGGTGCGCAGATGCTGGCTTCCGTCGGACAGCCTTTGCTGATGGATATGTGGATGAAAGCGCTTTCAAAAAAAGGCCTCACCGCCGCTCAGGTACTATGTTCTGCGGATGATTTCTCCGACAGAAAAAAGTATCTGAATCTCAGAAGGGCGCTTCTGAAAATCCTTGAAGAGGGCATTGTGCCCGTGATAAACGAAAACGATTCGGTAACCGTTGACGAACTTAAATTCGGCGACAATGACAGGTTGTCGGCTCTGGCCGCAAGTCACATAGAGGCGCGCGACCTTGTGATCCTCACAAATGTTGAAGGGCTTTATGTTGACGGTAAACTTGTGAGCGAATTAAAAAATATAGATGACGCGGTTTTAAGGAGCGTTGGCTCCGCCTCTGAGTTCGGCACCGGGGGCATGAAGAGCAAGCTCCTTGCCGCAAAGATAACGCGGCTTTCCGGATGCCGTTTGACGATAGCTTCGGGGAAAAAGCGCGGGGTGCTCAGAAAAATCCTCTTTGACGGGGAAAATCCCGGCACGATTATTCTTCCTTCGGGAAAGATCAGGAACCGCAAGAGATGGATAGCTTTCGCCAGTGCCTGCCGCTCGTCTATAAGTGTTGACGCCGGCGCGTATAAAGCGATAGTGAAAAACGGCAGGAGCCTGCTCGCCGCCGGCATCACGGGAACCGAAGGTCAGTTCGCTGAAGGCGACACGGTGAATATTGTTCACGGGAAGAAAGTTTTCGCCCGGGGTATCGTGAATTATTCGGATTCCGAGGTGAGGAAGATACAGGGCTGCCAGAGCCGCCTCATCAGCAAACTGCTCGCGCGTGAAACCTGTCCGGAAGTCATCAACAGAGATAATCTCGTTCTCACTGACAAATGCGATTTATAAGTGCGTGTCGACCGCCGCGTGGATGCCGCGTCAAGGGACGCTCACGTATGCGGTTCGCTCTCAATTCGCTTCGGGAAGCTGGTAAAGCCCTCGCTCATAGAGCCTTGACGGACATCCCGCGCGGCGGGTTGTGGCCTCAATGAAAATATTTTTAACGGGCGCCACGGGCTTTATAGGAAAAAATCTCGTCGAGCATCTGAAAGGACATGAGCTTTTCTGCCTTGTCAGGAGCCGGGAAAAATTTGAGAGCATAAAGGGTGAAAATGTTTTTCCGGTTTACGGTGATATACGGGAAGATCTCCCGGACCTGCCCGAAGCCGAGGTCATAATACATAACGCCGCCGTGGTGCGGGCTCCTTCAAAAACATATTATGAGGTGAATACGGCGGGCACCTCGGCTCTGCTCAATAAGGCGAAGAAAATAAAAACGCTGAAAAAATTCATATTTATTTCGTCCCAGGCGGTGTCAGGGCCTGCCGGATTGAGCCGGCCGGCGGAAGAAAGCGACGAGCCCCGCCCCGTGTCGGACTACGGGAAAAGCAAGGCCCTCGCCGAGAAACTGGTCAGGGAATCCTCGCTGCCCTATCTCATCTTACGCCCTGCGGCTGTTTACGGTCCTGGAGACAGGGACCTTTTTGTCACTTTCCAAATGGTGAAGAATGGGCTGGCTTTTCTGCCGTCGGGCGAAAGGTTCCTTAATTTTATCAATGTGAAGGACGTTTGTGCGGGAATAGAGAAAGCCCTTTTTTCTACATGCGTGAACGACACTTTTTTTCTCGCTCACCCGGAGCCGCAAACGCAGGAAAGTTTCGTCGGGGCTATTGCCGCGGCGGCGGATAAAAAATGCCGCCTCCTGCGCGTGCCTTCTCCTTTTCTGAAACTGGCGGGGGCGTTTTTTGCAGTGACCGGATTTTTCACCCGCAAAACCGCTCTTCTCAATCCGCAGAAGGTGAAGGAGCTTCTCGCGGGACACTGGATTGTTAATACCGAGCGCATGCTCAGGGGGCTGGATTTTCATCCCGCCTATGATCTGAAGAGAGGCGCCGCCCTTACAATGAAATGGTATGAGGATCAGGGCTGGCTTTAATTCAAGCTTCGCTCCGCCGCGGCGGACGCAACACTGCAATTATGCCTGGCCTTATGTATTGTCTTGACGGAAAAATTTGTTTATTGTTTAATTTACATAGAAGCCGTGACATAGCAACTGCCGGAGGAGGTATAAATGGAACTTTTTGATAAGGTTAAAAATTTCACCATAGCCCGCGAGGTGCAGAAGGCCGGGCTTTATCCCTATTTCCACACTGTGGAATCCGGGCAGAACGCCGTGGTGACATGCGAGGGCCGCCGCATGATAATGATGGGCTCAAACAGTTACCTCGGCCTCGCCACCGACCAGAGGCTGAAAAATGCCGCCATAATGGCAACCCAGAAATACGGCACGGGATGTGTGGGGAGCCGCTTTCTCAACGGCACGCTTGATATACATGAACAGTTAGAAAAAGATCTTGCCGAATATATAGGCAAACCCGCGGTCATTGTCTTCACCACCGGCATGCAGGTGAATCTCGGTGTGATATCAGCTCTGGTGGGAAAAAAAGATTACATAATAGCCGATAAATTCGATCACGCCTCAATTCTCGACGGCTGCCGTTTGTCCGCGGGCATGCTTGTGAGATTTAAGCATAACGATATAGATGATTTTGAGCATGTGTTGAAGAGTCTTCCGGAAGACGCCGGAAAACTTGTTGTAGTTGACGGCGTTTTTTCCATGGAAGGCGATGTCGCTCCGCTTGATAAACTGGTGCCCATCGCGAAAAAGTACGGCGCCAGGTTCATGGTTGACGACGCTCACGGCGTGGGCGTTCTCGGACGATGCGGCCGCGGCACCTGTGACCATTTTGGTTTGACCGACGAGGTGGACCTCATCATGGGGACATTCTCAAAATCTTTCGCATCCACCGGCGGTTTCATAGCGGGGGATGAGGATGTCATCCATTACATAAAGCATCACGCCCGGGCTCTGATTTTTTCCGCCGCGCCCTCTCCGGCCAATGTGGCGTCGGTTATCAAAGCTCTTGAAATAGTCAAAAAGGACAAGAAAAGAATAGCGCGTCTGTTGAAGGTGTCCGAATATATGAGAGATAAACTGAAAAGCATAGGTTTCGACACCGGCTCGACGACAACGCCGATCATTCCTGTCGGTATAGGTGATGACATGACGGCTTTCAAGATGTGGAAGAGACTTTTTGACAAGGGCGTTTTTGTCACGCCCGTGGTCGCGCCCGCCGTGCCTCCGGGCCGCGCGCTTATAAGGGTGAGTATGATGGCTTCTCACACGAAAAAACATGTTGATGAAGCCTGCGCGGCTTTTAAAGAGGTGGGGGAAGAACTCGGGATAATTCAGAA
This sequence comes from Elusimicrobia bacterium HGW-Elusimicrobia-2, assembly GCA_002841685.1. Lineage (GTDB taxonomy): Bacteria > CG03 > CG03 > CG03 > CG03 > CG03. The sequence continues at coordinate 15,873 of PHAM01000024.1, forward strand.
AGGAAGTGGCGAAAAAGTGACTCCGAAACCGCAACGTATGACAAAAATGTGGAATGCCCTCAATGGCTGGATGAAAAATCTATGGAACTGGCGCAGGTCAAAACGCCCGATGAATTAAAGCGTTTCATAGAATTTCCCTACGCTTTATACAAAAAAGACCCCAACTGGGCGCCGCCTCTCATTTCAGAAATGAGAGAAATGTTTTCTGATAAAAATCCTTTCTGGAAGCACTCTGAAAAAGCACTTTTTCTGGTGAGCGGACCGGGTGGAGGAACGCTCGGCCGCATCGCCGCCATTATCGATGAGAATCACAACAGATTTCACGGCGAGAAATGCGGTTTTTTCGGTTTTTTTGAATGCGGGGAGGACGCCGCCGCCTCGCGGATCCTTTTTGGCGCGGCCCTGTCTTTTCTCCGCTCCCGAGGCATGACAATCGTCAGGGGGCCCATGAACCCGTCCACAAACGACGAGTGCGGGCTTCTTGTGGAAGGCCCGGGTGAGCCGGCGAAGATAATGATGCCCTACAATCCCCCATATTACGCGGATCTCATCTCATCCGCGGGTTTCTACAAGGCAAAAGACCTGATAGCTTTTGTAACGGACACCGGAAGGGTGCCGGCGAAACGCCTTTCGTCCATTTCCGAAAGAGTGCTGAAAAGGAATCCCGCCATAAGCGTCAGGCCCATCAACAAAGATGATTTTGAGAACGAAGTGAAGATCATTATGGACATCTATAATGCCGCGTGGGAGAAGAACTGGGGCTTTGTTCCGTTCACCGACGATGAAATTTTTTATATGGCGGGCAAACTCAAACATATCGTGGATCCGGGGCTTTTGCAGATCGCTTTTTACGGCAGGGATCCGGCGGGTTTTATAATGACGCTGCCGGATATAAACGAGGCGCTTAAAAAGATCCGGGGCCGGCTGACGCCGCTTGCGGCGCTCAGGTTTTTTTATTATTTCAAGAAAATCAAAAGCATACGCGTTCTCACCATGGGGGTGAAGAAGCGTTATCATCAGATGGGGATAGAAAGCCTTCTTTATTATCGGTCGCTTAAAGAGGCGCTCGAAAAGGGCTATAAGGAATGCGAATTCTCATGGGTGCTGGAGGACAATGTGATGATGATGCGCGCGGCGGATATGCTCTCTGGCAAAGCCTACAAAAGATACCGGATCTTTGAGAAGTCTCTGTGAGCACCCGAAATCACTGCAGACGGTATCCGGAGCGGGCCATATGAGCGAGGAGTTTTGCACAATGCTCCGAGCGAATTGGCAGCGAACCGCATACGTGAGCGGCCGTCTACGGGTACCGGCCGCGATGAATAAAGAGCGGCGACCGAACCCGAAGGGTGAGGGAAAGGCACGGGCGCGAGATGTGAGCGCCCCGGATACCTCTGCAGTGATGAATAGGCACGCACCCGATGAAAGATAATTATATTTTTACAGGCCGCGGGAAAAAAATAGTTGTGGAGAAGAAGCGCGGCCAGACCCGCGTCCGCGTTGTCTTAAAACTTCTGGCCTATGAAATGTTTTCAGGCAGGCTGAGATTTTCCGGTAAGGCCGGTTTCACTTTCAAACCCGATCTGTACGCCGGAGCAGTTGACGGTCAGAAAGCTTTGTGGGCGGACTGCGAAGAGCCGTCTGAGAAAAAGATAATGTTTTTCCATTCTCGCAAAGATATTTTTTCGGTGTTCGTGTTCCTTCTGGGGAAGGATTCCGCTCTGGCTCTGGCGAAACTTTTCAAAAGGCACTCGGTTGAGGCTGTTATATATGCCTTTGAGGAAGAATTCATACAAAAACTGGCCGGAGCGCTTTACAGGAAAAACACTTTCAAATGTGTTTTATCGGGAGGCCGTGTGCAAGTAACCCTCAACGGCTCCGCTTACAGCAGTTCCGTTTACTCCAACATCGCGGCGGCTTTTTGAAAAAACAGAAATTTGCCTTGATTCCTTTAAAGTTAAAGCCGGCGAGAGGAATCGAACCCCCGACCAGCGGTTTACAAAACCGCTGCTCTACCAGCTGAGCTACGCCGGCTTAAACTGAAAAAAGCTTACTTTATTTTTGGCCGTTAATCAAGTATAATGTGCCCATGCGCAAACTGAGTATCATTGACGCTAACCTCAACCGCGCCAGGGAGGGGTTGAGGGTCGTGGAAGACATAGAAAGATTTTATTTTAAGAGCGGCAAATTCGCGGATCTGAGAAAACTCCGCCATCGTCTGGCGGCGCTTTTCGCGGATGATTATGAGAGCCTTGTGAAAAGCCGCGATGTGAGGAGGGATAAAGGCGCGGGAATCTCCGAAAAAGGAAGGAGCTGCGTCACTTCCGCTCTCCGGGCGAATATCTCGCGCGCCGGAGAGGCTCTCCGCGTTCTTGAAGAAATAATCAAGCTTGACGATGTGAAAAAGTCCGGCAGGATAAAAAGAATCCGCTTCCGGCTTTATGAGATAGAAAAGGGTTTTGTAAAAGAATTATGCAAACAAAAAAAATAATCAGACAGCTGGCCGCCGAGGAAGGAATTCCCATGGGAGTTTTTGAGAAAAATTATAAAGCCGGCCGCATCGCCATTATGAAGAGCCGCCTTTCAAAGAGACGCGCGGTTGCCGTCGGAAAAGATCTGAGCGTTAAAATAAACGCCAACATAGGCCTTTCGCCTCTTGCTTCCGACTGGAAAACGGAGATAAAAAAACTGGACGCCGCGGTTCAATACGGAGCCGACGCGGTTATGGATCTCTCCTGCGGAAAGGATTTCCTGAGGGTCCTCAAAAAAGTGCTGGAGCGCTCAACCATACCCGTGGGCACGGTACCGGCCTATCATCTTTTTTCAAAGTACAAACGGCCTTCTCCCGGCGCTTTTTTTGAGGTGATAGAAGAGCAGCTTGCGCTCGGAGTGGATTTTGTAACGGTGCACTGCGGTGTGACGCGCGAATCGCTCAATTATCTGAAAAAGCACCCGCGCCTGGGCGGGGTCGTCTCAAGAGGGGGAGGCCTGATTTTCGGCTGGATGCAGGACACTGGATGGGAGAATCCTCTCTACAGCGATTTTGGCAGACTCGTAAAAATAGCTAAAAAATATAACGCCGTGCTGAGTCTCGGCGACGGCCTGCGTCCCGGCTCCATTTCTGACGCGAATGATTATCTCCAGATCCTCGAGCTTAAAACTCTCGGAAAACTTTTCCTCAAAGCCCGCCGCGGAGGAGTGGATGCCATGATAGAAGGCCCGGGGCACATACCTATCTCGCAGATAGAGAAAGTCGTAAAAGACGAGAAAAAATTCTGTCACGGCGCGCCTTTTTATGTGCTCGGCCCCCTGGTGACGGATGCCGCCGCGGGATTTGACCACATAACTTCGGCCATAGGAGGGGCTCTCGCAGCCTCTTATGGCGCGGATTTTCTCTGCTATGTGACACCTGCCGAGCATCTTGGCCTGCCTGACGCCGATGATGTGCGATTAGGCGTGATAGCCTCGCGCGTGGCCGCTCACGCGGCGGATGTTTCCAGAGGCCGTCCCGCAGCGCTGAAAAGGGACAAAACCGTTTCACGCGCCCGCTTCCGTCTTGACTGGAAAGGCATGAAAAAAAATCTCCTTTTCCCCGAAGTAATAAAGGCCGGTCATCTCAGCAAAAAGGTCTGCACGATGTGCGGCGATTTCTGCCCCATAGAGCAGACGCGCAGGATAATGAAAAAGATCGTGAAATGAAATCCCCGCAAAAAATATTTCTTCCCCTGAAGCATCCGGAAAAGCTCCGGGCCGGGGATTTTTTACTTTTAAACGGATCCCTTGCCGTCGCGCGCGACAGCACGCTCCAGAGATTTTTCGCCTCGTCCCGTAAAAATTTTCCCGGCGATGCGGCGATTTTTTACTGTGGTCCTATTATCAGGGACGCCGAGGTGATAGCTTCCGGCCCTACGACATCTTCAAGAATGGATTGGGCGCTGGAGGGGATTCTTTCCAAGGGCGTCGGCGTTATAATAGGCAAAGGCGCTCTTTCGCCGGCGGGCTCGGCAGCATTGATAAACCGCGGTGTTTATTTTGAGGCCCCGGGCGGCGCGGGGGCTCTTCTGGCCTCCCGCGTGACGGCGCACAAGACCATTGCTTATGCTCATCTCGGCGCGCAGGCGCTGAGGCTCTTTGAGGTGAGGGATTTCCCTGTCATAGTGTCGCAGGATTATGAAGGCCGCAATATATGGAGGAAAAAATTGTGAGAGAAGTGCGGGTGGCGGTCGGCGTTAAAATAAAAAAATTAAAGGTCAAACCCTCTCCGGGTAAAGTCTTTTACAGGGTTTATGAAAAAGGTCACCCTGAAACTATACCCGTCATCAAGGAAGCCTCCCGCAAAGCCTGCTCGGATTTTGACAGCTATTCTGCCCTCATTTACAAAGACACGGGGAAAAGATTTGTGTTCATGACCGGTATTTACGCCCCGGAGGGTGCGGCCTCGCCGTCAAAAGAGCCGGATGATATGGCAGAGAAGGCGCGCAAAGCCGTTTTCACCGAAGTGTTTCTGAAGATGAAACATATCATGGCTGAAATAGTCGCCCGCGAGCTGGGCGAAAAAAAATTGAAAGTGGAGGCCGAAGAAATCCCTCTATCAGAGGCCGTCGATATTCTTGGAGCCGAGGGATTTGATTTTGAGGAAGGGCCGGTTGCCGGGGAACTTAAAATATAAGATATGGGACTGACGCTTATAATCATCAACACCCTCACGCTTCTTTTTCTTCCGCCGCTGCTTTTTCTGGCAGCGCTGCCCAATCTTTACCGGTATATTAAAAGGAGCAGGGGAACATTTCACCAGCGCTTCTATCTTCCCGCCGCCGATTTCATTCCCGGCGGAGTGTGGTTTCAGGCCTCTTCCGTGGGTGAGGTGAAACTGGCGCTTGTGCTTGCCGCCGAGCTCAAGGACACAGGCCGGCCGCTCTATCTATTTGCCATGACTCCGGAAGGCAGGGCGCTGGCGAAGACCTCCGGCGCTTTTACCGGAGTTTACTACGCCCCCGTGGATATTTTTTTCATCACCCGAAGTTTTATGAAAAAAGTCGCCCCGGCCCTTGTGGTGCTGATAGAGCTCCAGCTCTGGCCCAATCTTATAGAGTCCGCCTCGCGTCACTCTAAAATAGCGCTTGTAAACGGCAGGGTTTCTGACAGGAGTTTCCCGAAATACAAACTTATCAAGGCTCTGACGCGGATGATGCTCGAAAAAATAGAAGTGATATCGGCCCGCACGAAGAAAGACGCCGGCAGATTCATCGCCATGGGCGCCGATCCCGCGCGTGTGTCGGTGACGGGGAATATCAAATACGATATTGTCGCTGGGCCGTCTGCCGAAAGATCCCGTCGGAAAGATTACGCTGTTCCGGAAGCGGCCCTGGTCGTAAGCGCCGGTAGCACTCACAGGGGTGAGGAAGCGGCCGTTATAGACGCTGTTCTTCCGCTGGGAAAGGATGTTTACTGCATAATAGTTCCCCGGCACATAGAGCGCATAAGAGAAATAGAGCGCGTTTTCAGGCGGAGAAAAATACTCTGTTCCCGCTTCAGCCGCTCAGGCGGGTTTACGCCCGGCTCACGCTTTCTGCTTGTGGACAGGATAGGGTTGCTCGACGGCATTTACGGAATTTCGGATATCTGTTTTGTCGGCGGTTCACTCGTGCCTCACGGCGGTCAGAATTTTGTTGAGGCTGTCCGGAGGAAAAAAGCCGTTGTTGTGGGTTCTCACACAGGGAATTTCAGTGAGGAATTTGATATACTGAGAGATGAGCTTTTTGTTGTTCCGGACAGAGTTGCTCTGGCAAAGGCTTTTGGCGATCTTGCTTCTTCAAAGGAAATGAGAGAGAAAAAAGCCGCCGCGGCTTTTGAAAAACTGGATATGCTCAAAGGCGCCCTGCGCCGCAACACGGTCGTCATAAAAGACCTGTTGCTGAATAATATATGAACAGAAAAATTGCGACGATTATTTTCCTGGTGCTTTTTGTGATAGGCGCCGGGACTTTCGGCTACATGCTGATAGAGAAATGGAATCTCATGGATTCCCTCTATATGACCTCAATAACGCTTTCCTCCATCGGCTTCGGCGAGGTGCATCCTTTGAGCCCCGCGGGGAAAATATTCACGATGGTGCTGATACTCTTCGGCTTTTCGCTCGTGGCGGGCCTGGCCGGTCTTTTTACATCCCTGATACTGCAGGGAGAAGTGGGGAATGTTTTAAGGAGGCAGAAGATGAATGAGATCATAAAAAACATGAAAGGGCATCACATAATATGCGGCCTTTCGCCCGTCGGCGAGGCGATCGTGGGTGAGTTCTACCAGGCAAGGCAGCATTTCGTCGTCATAGAAAAGGACGAGAAGAATCTGGATAGGATTAAAAAAACGCTTCCCGATCTAAGGTATATCATAGGCGACGCTTCCCAGGACGATGTTCTCATAGAGGCGGGTGTTGAAAAAGCTAAAACAATACTTTCCTGCCTCAGCAGCGATGCCACCAATATGTATGTTGTGATATCGGCGAAGAGCCTCAACCCCAGGATCAAGGTTGTCGCTGAAGCTGTTGAAGAAGAAGCGGAAGCAAAGCTGAAAAGGGCGGGAGCCGATGCCGTAGTGTCGCCGCAGAAGATCGGCGGTTTGAGAATGGCCTCAACGGCGCTGCGGCCGAATGTGGTGACCTTTCTCGACATAATGCTCAAGGAGAACGAGGGGGAATGGAGAATAGAAGAGATGCCCATACCGGATAAATCCCCATTTCTCAATTACACGCTTGCCAAAAGTCAGATCAGCAAAAACACGGGACTGGTTGTGATAGCTATCAAAAAGGCCCTCACGGGCAGATTTATTTATAATCCCGACGCCGCCACATTACTGGAGGCGAATGATAAAATACTCGTTCTCGGAAACCCCGATAAGATGGAGAGGCTCGACCGCTATATTTCGCAGGGAAAGTGAGACGGTATGAATTTTGAGGAATGACCGGACTCATCAAAATCTGCCGGACAGAAGGATTAATATTGAGGCAGAATTTTGCCGTCATAAGATTCAGTTCGCTGGGCGATGTGATACTCACGACGCCGTTCTGCGAGAATATCAAACTCAATCATCCGGGGAGCTTCATATCTTTTTTCACGAAAAGGGCATATGCGCCTGTTTTTGAGGAGAATCCTTTTGTGGACAGGGTCATAGCGCTTGAAGATCATGGTTTGCCGCAGCTCATCCGCCTCATGAGGAAAATAAATCCGGACAGGATTTATGACCTTCATTCTTCTCTCCGCAGCCGCGCTCTGGGCGCGTTGTTTCCTTTGCGTGCGAGTAGAGTCAAAACTTACAGAAAGGAGAGGAAAAAGATTTTAAAAGGTCAAAGCGCCATCATTCCCGACGCCGTCAGAAGATATCTTGACGTTCTTGCGGCGGATAAAATAAAAATACACACGGATAAAACGGCTTTGTTTTTAAGTGCCCGCGAAAAAGACAGGGCCCGCCGGATTCTTTTGAGCCAGGGTATTCCCCCGGACGGTGAGATCATCTGCGTGGCGCCTCAGGCAAAATGGCCCCTTAAGGAATGGAGCCGCTTTCCTGAATTCTTTGAGGCGGCGGCGAAGCCCGGGCGCTATTTTATACTGACAGGGGATGATTATGCCCGGGCGCAAAATCTTCTTCCCGCGAACAGGTATCATGTAAATTTTGTAAAAAATCTCAGCGGGCGATTGAGCATGAGGATGTTTTTCGCCGTTATGGACGCGGCATCATGCGTTATAAGCATGGATTCCGGAGCCGCGCACGCGGCCTCGGCTCTCGGAAAACCTCTCATTGTTTTTTTTGGCCCCACAGTCATGGATTTCGGTTTCGCCCCCGCCGGGGCGAAGATAATGCAGGTGGATGTTCCCTGCCGTCCCTGCCATCTCCACGGCGGGAAAGACTGCGCCAGGGGAGACAGGGTGTGCATGGAGTCCATAAGCGCAAAAGATCTCACGCTCGCTGTGGAGGAGATGCTCAAATGAAGATCCTGATAATTCAGTCGGCTTTTATAGGCGATGTCATACTGGCGCTTCCGCTTGCCGAGGCGGTCAAGCAGAGTTTTCCTGAGAGTGAGATACATTTTCTGACGCTCCCGGCCTATAAAAAATTCGTGGAAAAACATTCCGCCGTCTACAGGGTGATCCCTGACGACAAAAAAGGCGGAAACCGCTGCCCTGTAAATTTTCTTTCTTTCTGCGCGAAATTGAGAAAAGAAAAATACGATATCACCCTTGTTGTGCACAGATCTTTCAGGAGCGCTCTTATGGCGCGTCTTGCGGGCATAAAAAAGAGAGTGGGTTTTGATATTTCACCGGGGAGTTTTTTCTTCACCGAAAAAGTGAAATATGAACAGGCCTCGCACGAGATAGAAAGAAATCTCGGCCTCGCCCGCCGGGCGGGTTTTGACGCATGGGACGGGAAATGGAATATGCCCTTTGACGAGGATTTTGAGGAGGCCGAATTCGGCGTTCCCCCGTCAGAGTCCCGCGCGGAAAAGCCGCTTGCTGTCATAAGCCCTTTTTCAAACTGGGGCACGAAGAGATGGCCCGCGGAATACTGGATAAAGCTGATAGACCTTCTCGGCCGGGATTTCAGGGTGGCCGCCGCCGGAGCTCCCGGGGATGTCGAGGGCTGGAGGGAGATAAAAAAAGCCGTTGACGGCGAAGTGATGGATTTTGTGGGAGAGACGGATTTTCTTGAACTGGCCGCGCTTATCAAAAACGCCGATATACTCGTAACAGGGGATTCGGCGCCGCTTCATCTGGCCTCGGCATATGGGGTGCCAACCGTCGCTATTTTCGGCCCGACGGTACCCGCTTTCGGTTTCGGGCCTTTCAGGCAGAAAAATATTATCCTACAGAAAACTCTGCCCTGCCGCCCCTGCAACATCCACGGACCGCAGAAATGCCCGCTCGGTCATCATCGCTGTATGAGAGACATCAGCCCCGGGGAAGCTCTTGGAGCCGCCCTGCAACTGCTGGATGAAACCCGTAAATAACAGTGGGATTATTCCGCGATTATTCCGCGTTTTTTCTGGCAATTTCGCGGAAGTTATAATACAATGAAAAAGATATCGTCCGCCGGGCGTGGGGCGGGTTATCAGAAAATAAATATTGGAAAGTTTGGCGTTTGGGACAATTGAATAAAGGAGAAGTGCATGAAAAGTGAAGTCAGGTCTTACGCGGGTTTTATATTGCTTTGTTTGATTATGCTTCCGGCTTTTGGGTGCGCGAAAAAAAACATGGAAACACAGAAAGAGAAAGTCGGCTACAGCATCGGATGGGATATCGGGAACAACTTGAAGAGCCAGGGCATAGACGCGGATCTCGCGTTCATGAAAGAGGGCATCAAAGACGCGCTCGATGAAGCGCAGCCGCGGCTCACGCTCGAGGAACGGCGCGAAGTGATGATGGCGCTGACGGCGGAACTGCAGAAAAAGCAGACGGAGGGCAACGGGGAATTGTCCGCGAATAACAAAAAAGAGGGTGAGGCCTTCCTTAAGCAAAACGGCAAAAAAGAAGGCGTGAAAACGACCTCCAGCGGCCTTCAGTATAAGGTGATAAAAAAAGGCACAGGGGCGAGCCCTTCCGCGACGGATAAAGTGACGGTTCATTACAGCGGCACGCTGACAGACGGCACCGAGTTTGACAGCTCCTACAAAAGGGGAGAGCCCGCGACATTTCCTTTGAACGGAGTGATACGCGGCTGGACGGAAGCGCTGCAGCTGATGAAAGAAGGCGGGAAGTGCGAATTATATATTCCGTCTGAACTTGGTTACGGCGAAAGAGGTTCGGGAAGAACGATAGGGCCGGGCGCGGTTTTGATCTTTACGGTGGAACTTATCTCGGTCAACAAGTAAGGGGATTATTATGGAAACTTATGATGCGATAAAAAAAAGAGTGAGCGTGAGGAAATATTCCTCGCAAACTGTGTCGAAGGAAGACCTGGAAAAAATAGTGAGTGCAGGCGCGCGCGCCGCCACGGCGAACAATGTCCAGCCCTTTGAGTTTATAGTGGTGACCGGCGCGGAAAAAAGAAAAGAACTCGCCTCCATAGCCCCCAAAAACGGACCCTATATGGCTGAAAGCCCCGCTGTCATCGCTGTTATAAGCGAGCCGGTCAAGTATTATCTTGAGGATGGTTCTGCCGCTACTCAGAATATTTTATTGATGGCCAGAGACCTGGGTCTTGGTACTGTGTGGGTCGCCGGCAACAAAAAAGACTACGCTCCGGCGATACTGGCGGCGCTGAACGCCCCGCCGGATCATAAACTTGTCAGCCTCGTGTGCGTCGGTTATCCGAAAGACGGCTTCGTGGAGACTCCTAAAAAGAAGCTCGGCGAAGTCCTTCACTGGGAAAAATACTGAGCTTAAACCCGTTTGATTTTACATCTGTAATTTTGTATTTTGAACCATTGCCGGGTCGTTCAATTGGTAGGACACCAGACTCTGAATCTGGGCGTTGGAGGTTCGAGTCCTCCCCCGGCAGCCATTCATTTCATTACGAACTATTATCTCAGACGGTCGTCCGGCTCGTCCTTCGCAACACGCCGAACTCCCTTTGTCCGCCGGCTCGCAGTTTTCCGCCACATTGCGGCGGTCTCCTGCTCCCCAGCTGGGCGTGGTTTGCTCTACGATTGAGCCTGTCCCGCCCCCGCCCGGGACAGGCTCAATCGTTTGCCCTCCCGCGGGATTATATTTTAGATTTATTCTGATTTCTGAAGGCGAATAACTGATTCCTTCAATGTATTTCCTGATTTGCAGATTCCGCTCTATCCCTTTTGTTTCTTTTGCGGTTTTCAGCGCCGAATTTATCAAATTTCGGGTGGTTTCGGCGGAAAATTTCAAATCAGTATCCTGTAGTTCGAGTCCTTTCCGGTACCCCGAAGGCTTATGATTGAGAGTGAAGATAAAACTATCAAGATATGAGGTA
>PHAM01000025.1 GCA_002841685.1 Elusimicrobia bacterium HGW-Elusimicrobia-2
CATATTTTCAGTCTCCCCCCGACGAGCGCCTGTTTGCGCGCCCCCAAAAATCCGCTTGTTTTCGCTGTTTTTTTCGCTGTTTTGGCGAACTCGGGTTAAATCAACGGACACTTTGAATGTGAGAGCATCCGTCAGCACGGTTGACCCTTATGTGACGATTTCAACAAGCTATGCTTATTACGGCGATATAGCTCCGCTCGCCAGCGGTTCAAATGTTTCGTCGCCCTTCGTATTCCGTGTTTCGGAGCTTTGTCCCTGCGAACACATAATAAAATTTGATCTTCTGATGAACACCACGGACCGCACATTTTACACACAGGTGCAGGTGGCCGTTTCACGACCGGCTCCGGGTGTGACCATGGTTTACTGCTGGCCCAATCCCGTGAGGTCGGGTACCCTTCATATATCAAACATTCCTCTGGGCTCGCGTCCGTCTGTGAGCATATATAATCTTGTGGGCGAGGAGGTGGCGCTTCTGCGCGATGGTGAGGGAATAGTGACATTAAATTCTTCCATGAGAGCCGACTGGGATCTCAAAAACAAATACGGACGCCCCGCGGCTTCAGGAGTGTATTATTATTTTCTCAGGTCTGATATGGGTTCCGCCAAAGGCAAGATAGCGGTCATTAAATAAAGGTTATGTATTCTCAGCCGAATATTCGCAGAAGATCGCTTCGTGTGGCCGCGAGCATCACAAGGAGCAGGAAAACCATGCCTATCGTCTGCAGGAAGCCGTAAGTTTTTTCCGACGGGAATTTTTTTGTGATTCCCTCCCACGCGAATATGACCACATGCCCGCCGTCAAGAATGGGAATGGGGAAGAGGTTTATTAGGCCGAGGTTGAGGCTCAAGAGCGCCGTGAGTTCAAAAAAGGCTATCCAGCCCTGTTTGAGAGTGTCTTTCATTATTGAGGCTATCCCCACCGGACCCGTGACCTCCGCCTTGACTTTTCCCGCGATTGTCATCACGAGAAATCTCGCGGTCATTATGACGATGCCGGCGCTCCTGTCGGCGGCTGTCAGAAATGCCCTGTGCGGCGCGATGGGGGAGCGTGCGTAAGGGGCGCTGATGCCGATGAGCCCCGTTCCTGTCTGTTTGTCCAGGGCGGGGATTATGGTTTTTTCAAAACGCTTTCCGTTCCGTTCAATGACAAACAGCAAGTTTTTTCCGGCGCTGGGGTGAATGGCTGAAACAAGGTCGTCCCATTTTTCCATTGCCCGGCCATTTATAGAGACTATCCTGTCCCCGGGTTTTAACCCGGCGCTTTGGGCGGGGCTGCCGTCGAGTATATTCCCCGTTTTCGCCAGGTTCTGAATGATAAGTTTTCCGCCCGCCCAGGTCGTGATGAAGAATATCAGAAAACCGAGGATGAAATTTCCCGCAGGTCCCGCGACGACGACAAAAATCCTCTGCAGAGGGCTTTTTGAAAAAAATCCGTCGGGTGAGGAGAGCTCTGCGGTTTCAAAAGGGTGTTCCCCCCTCATTTTGACATAACCTCCCAGGGGTATCAGGGATAGGAGAAATTCAGTCTCTCTTTTTATTTTGATGAGAACCGGACCGAATCCGAGCGAGAATTTCTCAACATAAACGCCTATTATCCTCGCCGCGGTATAATGGCCGGCCTCGTGTATGATTATGACAAGGCTGATAGCCAGCAGTATGTAAACGGAATCCAGGATATTGGCGCCCGTAAAGATCCCGCCAAGCCGCGTTAAGATCGAATCAATATTCATTTTATAAGTTTTTCCGCGCGGTCTTTCGCCCATTGCTCAACACGCAGCACATTGGGGATATTGTAGCGCATTTTAGGCGTTTCAGAAAGTGTTTTCCTGATAATGGGAGCAATGCGCGCGAAGGGAATGCGTTCATCGAGAAAAGCTTTTACCGCTGTTTCATTGGCTCCTACAAGAGCGGCCGGATACAGCCCGCCTTTTTTTCCGGCATCAAGCGCCAGGCCGAAACATATGAATTTCCCTGCGGGATATTTTTCCAGCGTCATATCCAGTTTTGTGAAATTCATCAGATTGCGCATTTTCTGTTTTTGGGGGTAATACAGGGCGTAGCTTATGGGTATTTTCATATCGGGCATGGAAAGATAGGCATTCACACTGCCGTCGGCAAATTCAATCATTCCGTGTATCAGCGCCTTGGGGTGCAGCAGCACCTTGATCCTGGAAAAATCCATGGAGAAAAGGTGATGGGCTTCTATCACCTCAAGGCCCTTGTTCATGCCTGTGGAAGAATCCACGGTTATTTTTTTACCCATTTTCCATATAGGATGCGCGAGTATGAATCCGGGCGTTATTTTCTTTCCGGAGGCTGTGAGGATAGCGCCGCCGGAAGCTGTTATATATATTTTTTCCGGCGGGACTTTCGAAATTTCCATGCATTGAAAAATCGCGCTGTGCTCGGAATCCACAGGGATGATCTTTCCCCCGTGTTTTTTAGCGGCCGCGGTTAAAATGTCCCCCGCCATGACTATGGGCTCTTTGTTGGCCAGGGCGACGGTTTTACCTTTGGAAAGAGCCTCCAGTATGGGGATGAGGGCGGAGCTTCCCGAGGATCCGGCTATGACAAGATCCGTTTTTTTGTCCGTGCACAGGGAATTCAATTTGTCCGGAGGAAGTATTTTTGCCGCGCCCGCGCGCAGATGAGCGTATTTTTCAAACGAGGCCGGATCAGTTATGCAGGCTTTTTCGGGTTTGAATTTTCTCACCTGTTCGGTGAGAAGTTTCGTGTTGGAATGCGCGGACATTGAAACTATCCTGAAATCCCTCCTCCGGCCCGCGACCTCCAGAACCTGCCGGCCTATGGAACCGGTGGAGCCCAGGAGACAGATATTTTTCGGGGGCGTTTTCTTCATCGCACAAAGAGTATGATGTAGTAGTAAAGGCAGGGAGCCGCCGTCAGAAGGCTGTCTATCCTGTCATAGGCCCCGCCGTGACCGGGGAATAAGATGCCGCTGTCCTTGACCAGGCCGGCGCGCTTGACCATTGATTCTATGAGGTCGCCCATCTGGCCGGCTATGCCGATGATGATGCCCATTATAACGAGATCCAGGGCCTTGAGAAATTGTATCCGGGCGAAAATATCCCAGACAAACGCGAAAGCCACCCCCGCGATTACACCGGCTATGAAGCCGAGGACTGTTTTGTTGGGACTTATTGTTTTGGCGAGTTTTTTCCTGCCGTATTTTGACCCGGCGATATAAGCGGCGGTATCCACGATCCACGCACCGCCTATCATCAGGAGGAAATATTCCCTGCCGTAAGGCGCGATGTCCCTCAGAAGGATAAAGTAACTCCCCAGCCACGGGATCATAAACAAACCCGCCAGCGACACCCCGATGGATTCAATAAAATATCTTATGTTTTTTCCGAAAAGATGACCTATCAGCAGGGCGCTGAGCGTGAAAGTCAGCACTAAGGCGGGAATCCCTTTCTGGCTCGAAAGCAGCATATTCGTCGAGCGCAGATAAGCGGAGGCAAGGATGAAAAAACCCGCTGGAAGACAGAGCGCTTTTTGAGGCGATAACTGACCGGATGCGGTGATGCTGTAAAATTCCCACTGGGCGATCAGCAGAATGGCGGACGCCATTATAAAAAAGGGCAGTGTTCCCACCCATATAAAGGCCAGGATTACGGGTATAACAACCGCCGCCGTCAGTAGCCTCTGCTTCATCAATAACCCCCGAAGCGCCTATTCCTGGCGGAATAAGATTTGACGGCTTTTTGTATCTCGTCTTTTCCGAAATCCGGCCAGAGAGTGCCTGTAAAATATAATTCCGAATAAGCGGCCTGGTAAAGGAGAAAATTGGACAGCCGCATCTCGCCGGAACTGCGTATGATGATATCCGGGTCGGGCATGCCTTTTGTGTCGAGCGCATCCTCAAAAGCTTTTTCGACATCGCCTGACAGCCTGGCTGCCAGAAGTTTTTTAACGGCCCGGATTATCTCATCCCGGGAGCCGTAATTAAGGGCGAGCGTGAGGGTGAGTCCGTCGAGTTCGCCGGTTATTTTTTTCAGAGCCGTTATTTTTTTTACAAGAGCCTCCGGTAGCGCGGACAGGTCGCCGATCGCATTAAATCTTATTCCGTTTTTCAGCATGTTTTTTTCCTCGCCGGCGAGGAATTTACCGAGAAGAGAAAAGAGGAAGTTGATCTCCGTTTTACTCCTCTTCCAGTTTTCCGTCGAGAAGGCGTAAAGGGTGAGCCATTTAACCCCCATCTCTCGGCAGGCCTCCACCGTCCGGCGGACGGCTTCCGCCCCGGCGGCGTGACCTTTCACGCGCGGGAGTTTTTTTTCTTTTGCCCAGCGGCCGTTGCCGTCCATTATTATGGCTATGTGTCGGGGGATCATTCGCTCATTATTTCTTTTTCTTTTTTTGAGCGTATTTCGTCAATTGTTCTTATGATATTGTCGACACATTTCTGCAGATCTTTTTCCGAAGAGCGAAGCTGGTCTTTTGAGATCGCTTTCTCAGACTCCTGAGCGTTGAGCTCGCTCAATTTTTTCCGCCGGAGATTTCTTATACTCACTTTATGTTCTTCGCAGATACTGCCCACAATTTTTTTGACCTGCTCGCGCCTTTCGCCTGTCATAGGGGGCATGGAGAGCCGCACGATGTTTCCTATTACCTGGGGGGTGAAACCTATGTTTGCTTTTAAAATAGCGTTGGCTATCACCTGGGTCATCTTGACATCCCAGGGATGGATCTCTATGGTTTTGGCATTGGGTATGTTGATGGCGGCGCAGTTTTTGACGGGCGATTCCTGTCCGTAATACGGCACCGTTACGGTGTCCAGTATTCCTTCCGAGGCCCGGGAGGTTCTTATCTTGCCGAGTTTTTCTTTCAGATTTTCTACGATTTTTTCAGCGTCATTCTGGAATTCAAGCATTTTATGTGCCTCCTTTCAGCCCTTGATTTCCAATAGGAACCGTCCCTATTGTCCGATTTCGTATCGGGTAAAGCGGGTTATTTTTACGGCTTCGCCGAAAGAAGAGGCGGCGCCATTGAAGTAATTCTTGAATTTTACTTTTTCGTCCCGGAAATAGGGCTGCTCAAGCAGGCAGGCGCTTCCATAGAATTTGGAGAGCTTGCCTTCCACGATTTTTTCCGCCATTTCCGGCGGTTTTTTTGAGAGGTCGAGATCCTTAAGGAGGAGTTTCTTTTCCTCTTCAAGGACGGTCTCCGGCACGTCTTCTTTCTGTATGTATGAGGGTTTCATTCCGGCGATCTGGAGCGCGGTTTCTTTCAGCAGATTTGTGAAGTCATCGCTTTTGGCGACGAAATCGGTCTCGGACGCTATCTCCACCATCACTCCGACTTTGCCGCCGGGATGTATGTAAGAATAGATACTTCCTTCTTCACTGAGCCTGTCCTGGCGCGCCTGCATTTTAAGTATGCCTTTTTCTCTGAGTATTTTGCCGGCCCGGTCTATATCACAGTCGGCTTCCTTGAGAGCGTTTTTACAGTCCATAATACCGGCGTTTGTGCGTTTCCGCAGTGTCATTATCAAATCTGTTGTTATTTCCATTCTAAATCTCCAGCGCTGTTGCGGCGTCGAGCTTCGCCGCGCCGGGTTCAGTGTTTTCAGCGCCTGTTTCAGGCACGGCTTCTTTTTTCGCAGCGAGGTCAGCGTCGTCGGCCGAGGCGGATGCGGCAGGTACGCCCTTTCCCTCGAGCACGGCGTCCGCCATCAGGGCCGTGATGAGCTTAACGCTTCTTATGGCGTCGTCATTTGCAGGGATAGGGTAATCTATCAGGTCGGGATTACAGTCTGTGTCCAGGAGCGCGATGATGGGTATATTCAGCAATCTGGATTCATGGACGGCGATTTCTTCCATGTGCGGATCCACGATGAAAACGGCCGCGGGAAGTTCGTAAAAATTCCTCAGGCCCTTCAGGTCCCGGTGCATTTTTTCAAGTTTGCGCATCATCTTCGCGTACATTTTTTTGTGACGGGCGTGGGTCTCTATATTTTCTTCAAGCTCTTTGTATTTGGCGATACTGTCGTTTATCTGCGGCAGATTGGTAAACAGGCCGCCCCACCATCTGTGGGATACATAAGGCATTCCGCATCTCTGGGCCTCTTCCTCAATAGCCGCCTGTGCCTGTTTTTTAGTGCCGACAAAAAGTATTATGCCGCCGTCCTCGACGGTTTTCTGCACAAAATTAAGGGCATCCTGCAATAATTTGATGGTGTCTTCTATGTTTATTATGTGGATGCTGTTGCGTACCGTGTAAATATATTTTTTCATCTTGGGGTTCCACTTGTTTTTTCTGTGACCGAAGTGAGATCCCGCTTCAAGAAGCTTCTTTGCGTTTATTTCCATGATTTTCCTTTTCCTCCTGCGTCTTTTATATAACTGAACGGATCAGTTTTGCCTGTGTACTGTCCACATAATCTTTCTTCTTCAGATACCTGAGCTCTTTGCGCCGTTTTCCGCCGTTAAGATGGCTTTTTGAGGCGTGGGATCTCTTCACTTTACCACTGGCGGTGACCCTGAATCTTTTAGCGGCTCCCCTGTGAGTTTTCTTCTTAATCTTTTTCTGCAATTTATCCTCCTGCTCTCGCCAAAGCGGCAATAACCGCGGTTTCGCTGCGGAGAGTGTTGTCTCCCACGGAAACCGGCGCGAGTCCCGCTTTTTCAGCGGACTCTATTTCACCATCTGTGAACCCTCCCTCGGGTCCCGCGAAAATTGCTATATTTCGCGTGTTTTCACGGATTTTCAAAGGTTCGCGGCCCTCTAAAAGTATAAAACCGCGAGAGCCATCCTGCGAATATTCCTTAATACCTATCAAAAAAGCCTCGACTTCGTCAAGTGAGGGAACATACTGTCTTCCGCATTGCCCGCAGGCGTTTAGTATAATCTTTTCCATTTGTTCGCGATTTACCGTCTGTCTGGCTGAGCGCGCGGTTCTGATCGGGCTTATCCTGGTCACTCCGAGTTCCGTACATTTCTGTATGGCGGTTTTAAAGGCCGGCGGTTTTATCACCGCGATAAACAGGCGTATTTCTTTTTCCGGCGCGGCGTGGGTGAATTTTTCCAGAACGCTTATTTCCGCGCGCGCGGGATTTTTGGATATTTTCTCTATACGCGCTTTCGCGGAATGGCCCCTGCCGTCAAAGATGCTTATGATATCCCCTGTTTTGAATCTCCGCACATTGACAATGTGATGGGCTTCATCCGCAGGTAAGCCCCCGTCTATGGAAGGAACATAAAACTGTGTCATTCAAAAAGATTTTTATAAAAAGGTTTTTGTTCTTCTTCCATTATCGTCATGTAGTCTTCAAGAAGTTTTTTCGCTTTCGACGGTACCTTTTTAGGCACATGGATCACCACCGTCACGAAAAGATCGCCGGAATAGGCGGCGTTGAGGCGCGGCATCCCGTAGCCGCGGAGCCGGAAGACCTGCCCGTCAGGGCAGTGCGGCGGGATCTTCATCTGCACCGTTTTGTTGATGGCCTGCGCTTTTATCGTTCCCCCCAGAACCGCCACCGGGAAGGGGATTTCTATTTTGGTATAAAGCTCGCCCTCGCGCCTTTCAAAATCTTTGTGGGGCAGCACCTCTATCAGTACATAGAGATTGCCGGCAATGCCCTGCGGCGATTCATAACCCTTTTCTTTAACCCTCAGCGATGTGCCGGAGAGAACACCCTTCGGCACTTTTACTTTCAGGTTTTCTTTTTTCTTTACGAGGCCGTGTCCGGCGCATGAAGGGCATTTTTGTTTTATTATCTGGCCGCGCCCGCCGCATTCGGGGCAGGGCCTCTGCATGGAAAAGATGAAACTTCCTTCGGTCACAACTCCTCTTCCTCTGCACAGCGGGCAAGTTGAAGCCTTGGTGCCGGGTTTGGCCCCGCTCCCTCCGCAGGCGTCGCATTTTTTTGCCCGCGAGTAAGTTATTTCTTTTTCTGTCCCGGTAAACGCTTCTTCCAGCGTGATGACCATACGGGTTTCTATGTCCTGTCCCGCCTGGGCGCCTCCGCGGCCTCTTCCACCGCCGAAAGAGCCGAAACCGGCCGCGCCGCTTCCGAAAGCGCTGCGCAGAATATCGGCGAAATCCCCGAAATCGGCTCCGCGGAAAATATCCTCGGTGCTGTAGCGGCTGTCAATACCCTCGTGGCCGAACCTGTCGTACTGCTGCCTTTTTTGCGGATCTGACAGGACGGCGTATGCCTCGGATATTTTTTTGAACTTTTCCTCGGCGCTTTTTTTCTCACTTTCCCCGACCCTGTCGGGGTGATGTTTCAAGGCCAGCTTGCGGTAGGCCAATTTTATATCCGCGGTGGCGGCGTCACGCGCTACGCCCAGGATGTCATAGTAGTCCCGTTTGTCCGTCATTTATTACCGTCTTTAGCGTCATTGTCTTCTTCAACCTCAGCGTCAACGACATTGTCTTTTTGCCCGGGGCCGTTTTCCTGCCCGGCATCAGATGCGCCCGCTTCGTCTCCTGCATTGGGCTGCTCTTGCGCGGAGGTCTTTTTGTATGCCTCCGCGGCCAGGGCGTGGGATGCTTTTTCAAGAACATCTTTAGCCGCGTTCATTTTTTCGACATCATCGGTTTTGAGGGCCTCCTTGGCGTCCGCGGCCGCTTTTTCTATGCCGGACTTCTGCTCGGCGGATACTTTGTCGCCGAATTCCCCGATGCTTTTTTCGACGGAATAAACAAGGTTGTCAAGTTCGTTCCTCGC
Organism: Elusimicrobia bacterium HGW-Elusimicrobia-2; assembly: GCA_002841685.1. Taxonomy (GTDB): domain Bacteria; phylum CG03; class CG03; order CG03; family CG03; genus CG03. The sequence continues at coordinate 8,700 of PHAM01000025.1, forward strand.
TTCTATTATTTTTTTCTTCCTGTTGTCTTCCTCTTCGTGCTCTTTCGCCTCTTTTGTGAGCCTCTCCACCTCTTCCTCGCTCAGGCCGGAAGAGGATTTGATTATGATGTCCTGGGATTTTCCCGTGGCCTTGTCCTGGGCGCTGACTTTCAGGATACCGTCCCTGTCTATGTCGAATTTCACCTCTATCTGGGGCACACCTCTGGGCGCAGGCGGTATGCCGGAGAGCTCAAACTGGCCGAGAGACTTGTTGTCTTTGGCCATGGGGCGCTCACCCTGCAGGACATGCACCGTGACGGCGGGCTGATTGTCCGCGGCCGTTGAGAAGATCTGGCTTTTCCCGACGGGTATAGTGGTGTTCCTGTCTATGAGTTTTGTGAACACGCCCCCCATCGTCTCTATGCCCAGCGACAGCGGCGTGACATCCAGAAGAAGCACGTCTTTGACATCGCCCTTGACGATGCCGCCCTGTATGGCGGCGCCGAGAGCGACGACTTCGTCGGGATTGACGCCCTTGTGGGGTTCTCTCGCGAAGAATTTTTTCACTTCCTCCTGCACCATGGGCATGCGTGTCTGGCCGCCGACAAGTATGACTTCCTTGATGTCGCCTACGCTCACTTTCGCGTCGGCGAGAGCCTTTTTGCAGGGCTCCATCGTTTTGCGGACAAGATCACCTGTTAACTGTTCGAGTTTTGAGCGGGTGAGTTTTATGCTCAGGTGTTTAGGTCCAGCCGCGTCCGCCGTGATAAAGGGCAGATTGATTTCGCTCTCGAGCGCCGTTGAGAGTTCGCACTTGGCTTTTTCCGCGGCCTCTTTCAGCCTCTGAAGAGCCATGTTGTCGTTTTTAAGGTCCACCCCGCTGCTTTTTTTGAATTCGTCGCAAAGCCAGTTGATGATGATGTGGTCAAAATCGTCTCCGCCCAGGTGCGTGTCGCCGTTGGTGGACTGCACCTCTATGGTGAAGGCCCCCTCGCTCTCGCCCACCTCAAGGATTGATATGTCGAAGGTGCCGCCGCCGAGGTCATAAACAGCGACCAGTTCGTTTTTTTTCTTGTCCATGCCGTAGGCGAGCGCCGCCGCCGTGGGCTCGTTTATGATCCTTAAAACTTTAAGTCCCGCTATTTCTCCGGCCTCTTTTGTCGCCTGCCTCTGCGAGTCGTTGAAGTAGGCGGGAACGGTGATCACGGCCTCGGTTATGGTTTCGCCCAGATGGCTCTCGGCGTCTTTTTTCATCTTTGTCAGAATTTTGGCGGAAATTTCCGGCGGGCTGTAGTCCCTGCCTTTTATGCGCACGCGCACATCTCCGTTGGAAGCTTCCGTGAGCGGGTAGGGGACATTTTTTTTATCTTCCCCTATCGTGCTGCTGGCGAGCTTTCTGCCCATGAACCTTTTGATCGAGAATACGGTTCTTTCGGAATTTGTTATAGCCTGTCTTTTGGCGAGCATTCCCACCAGCTCTTCGCCTTTCTCCGTGAAAGCCACGATAGAGGGTGTCGTCCTCGCGCCCTCCGCGTTCGGTATAACGGAAGGTTTCCCGCCCTCCATCACCGCCATACAGGAATTTGTCGTACCTAAATCAATACCTAAAACATGCGCCATTTTATTTTCCTCCTCTTAACATTCTTTTCTCACCGTTCTTATTCGTCATTGCTGTCATTTGATGTGTTCCCGGCATCATCGGATTCTTCTTCCGGCATATTTTCCGCCACAGCGACCATCGCCGGTTTGATCACCTCGTCTCCGAGATAATAACCGTTGCCCACTATTTTTATGATCGTGTTGTTTTTGAAATCGTTGGTTTTTTCCTTGAACACGGCCTCATGGATGAGGGGGGAGAATTCCTTCCCCATACAGTCCATTTGTCTGACGCCCGATGATACGAGCGCTTTTTTCAGATCTTTGATTATCAGCTCCAGACCTTCCACATCCGCGGGCTCACCCTCCGACAAAGATTCTTCGTAGCGCAGCACATTATCCATCACGGGCAGAAACTCTTTGATCGCGCTCTTTTTTCCGTAAGAAGCCATCTGCGCGGATTCTTTTTCAAGGCGTTTTCTGTAGTTGTCAAACTCGGCTTTCAGAGAGATGAGCTGGCTGTAATAATTTTCAGCTTTTTCCTTTTCCTGTTTAAGGGAAAGGGATAGCAGTTTGAGATCTTCTATCTTTTCTTTTGCCTCGCAGATCAGAGAGCTTTCTTCTTCCTCTGTTGTTTTTGTGTCAGGTTTTTCCTGTTCTTTGCCGTGCGCTTTATGTTTATCTTTCATTATCAGAAAACCTCCGTAAGATATTTCGCGATCTCGCCGGCTGTGCCTTTGACCAGCGGCAGGACGCGCATGTAATCCATGTATTTGGAACCCAGCACGCCGCAGATATAGCGTTTGCCGTTTATATTGAAATCGGATATCACGACCGTGAGATCACCGTAGTTTTCGGGAAGATGGCTCTGGCAGAAAGTGATGCCCGAATCGTTGTCCGGCAGCGACGATTCTATGCAGGAAAGCAGAGCCTGCTTTTCTTCTATGAGGGAAAATATACCGTCGAGCACGCGGGTGTTTCTTTTAAGAACGGAAGGGCTTACGCTCGTAAGCAGCTGCGTCTCTCTGTTTTTTGAAAGGCGCTCGAGCTGAAAGCGTATCTCATTTATGACCTCCGCATTTTTTGGATAGAGCCTGTGCTCTCTGCCGTGATCGCCACCGCCCGCTTTTTCTTTTTTGAGACAGTTTTTTATGAATACGAGAGAGCCCGGGGACAATTCCCGCGTGAGGCGTATGACGGTTTTGCGTATCTCGCCGTTGCGGCAGATTATAAAAATGAGCATCTTGTCCGGTGCTATCATTTTTATGTCAAAATCAAGATAATCCGCTTTTTCGTCCACAAAGCAGGTGAGGCCGACCCAATTGGAATAGGCGGAGAGCAGCCGGCAGGCCTGTTCGAGCATATATCTTTCTTCCGGCTCGCCGCCTGTCTTTGCCGCGCCGCAGCGGCCGAGCCCCGATATTTTCGCTCCGTTCATGATCTCGCCCCGTGTCAGTATGCTGTCTATGTAAAATTGAAGGCCCTTGGCCGTGGGGATCCTCCCTGAGGAATAAGATTCGTGGCTGAGGTAGCCCTCTTTTTCCAGCGCGGCCAGCACATTCCGTATGGTTGCCGGCGACACCCCCAGATTGTATTGCGCGTTCAAATGTTTTGAGCCCATGGGGCGGCGGTGTATAATGAATTCTTTCACCAGTGAAAGCAGTATCTGCCTGTTCCTGGTTTCGCTGTCCATAAATTCTTTTTTCACGCTTTTTTTCATAATTAGCACCTCAATGGCCTAAGTGCTAATTTAACAAATACCGCAATATCCTGTCAAGAAACAAATCATCATATTTTTGGATAGCCCTTTTTCAGAGATACCGCCTGATGTTTCCGGTTGAATGGTTGATTACATTGCATTTTTAATCTATAATCTGTTCAAAATTATACGGAGGCGGGATTTTGATGACACATGAAGAGCTGAGGAAATGTTTTCTGGATTATTTTACGGAGCAGGGGCACATGCTGTATCCCTCCATGTCGCTCGTTCCGGATGACCCGACTCTTCTTTTCACCACCGCCGGCATGGTGCAGTTCAAGGATATGTTCATGGGGCTCGTTCCCATGGTTCCACCGAAAGCCGTATCAATTCAGAAGTGCGTCAGGACCTCTGATATAGAACAGGTCGGAAGGACCGCCCGGCACCTGACATTTTTTGAGATGCTGGGTAATTTTTCCGCGGGAGGATACTTTAAGGAAGAGGCCATCCGGCTCGCATGGGAATTCTTCACGCGGGTTCTGCGCCTGGATGAGAGGAAGCTCTATGCCACCGTGCACCGCGATGACGGGGAAGCCTATAAACTCTGGGGCAAATTTCTTCCCCCCTCAAAAATAGTGAAGCTCGGCAATGAGGATAATTTCTGGGAAATGGGAGATACCGGGCCCTGCGGTTACTGTTCCGAGATCATCTATGACCAGGGAGAATCCCTCTCCTGCGGTAAAAAAGATTGCGCCCCCGGATGCAGCTGCGACCGCTGGCTGGAGGTGTGGAATCTTGTCTTCACCGAGTTCGACAAGCAGAAAAACGGCGAATTGAAAAAGCTCAAACAAAAGAACATAGACACGGGCATGGGGCTTGAAAGACTTCTCACGGTTGTAAACGGCCTGAAATCAAATTATGAGACCGATCTCATCAAACCCATCATTGATTTTGTTTCATCCCACAGCGCCGCCCCCGACACTGTGCATGTGGGGCGCATTGCCGATCACGCGCGCTGTTCTGTTTTTATGATAGACGACGGAGTCCTGCCCTCCAACACGGGCAGGGGTTATATCCTCCGGCGTCTGATAAGAAGGGCGATGGTGTCAGCGCGTAAAATCAGATTGAAAAAGCCCTTATGCGAAGCCATCAGTCCGGTCTTTGATATTTTCGCTAAAGTGTATCCTTTCCTCGCGCACAACGCTCCGCGTATAGCCATGGCGGTGAAAAGCGAGGAGGAAAGATTTGAAAAGGCCCTTGAAACGGGCATGGGCATACTGGAGAGCCGCATGGAAGAGATCAGGGCGGCAAAGAGCATTCCCGGCGAGCTCTGTTTTGACCTTTACACGACCTATGGTTTTCCCATAGAACTCATCAGGGATATAGCCGCGTCTTATTCTTTTTCGGTGGGCGAGGATGTTTTTCAAAAACTCATTGAAGAGTCAAGGGAAAAATCCAGGGCATCCTGGACGGGTTCCTGCGAAGCTTCCGACGCCCATATTAAGGCGGTCGCCGCATCATCGGGCGAGACGCCTTTTGAGGGCTATGATGATATTGAGCTTGAGGCGCAGGTGCGGAAAATAGTGTCCGGCGGTAATGAGGTGATGAGCGCCTCCGCGCAGGATGAGGTGCTCGTTGTGCTGGACAAAACCCCTTTCTATGCCGTATCGGGCGGTCAGGCCGCCGACACCGGCACCCTGAAGAAAGACGGCTTTCTCGCGCGCGTTACCGATGTGGGATGTGTCAGTAAAACCGTTTTGCACAGAATAAAAATAATCAAGGGCAGTCTTTCCGCGGGAGACAGGGTGCTCTCTTCCGTGGATGAGCCCCGCCGAAGAGCGGTGGAAAGGAATCACAGCGCGACGCATCTTCTTCAGGCCGCTTTACGATGTGTCATCGGCGGAGAGGTGCAGCAGGCCGGTTCCGCCGTGGATGAAAACGGCCTTCGTTTTGATTTCAGCATTTCAGGCAAAATTTCTCCGGAAGAAATAAACGAAGTGCAGCGCATTGTCAACACGGCTGTCATGGATGACCTTCCCGTATATAAAACGGAACACAGCATGGAAGATGCGAAAAAATTCAAGGCCCTGCATTTTTTCGACGGGAAATACGGGGATGTCGTCAGGCTCGTGACAATGGGATCGGATGATCCCGACAATGCTTTCAGCGCCGAATTCTGCGGCGGCTGCCATGTGTCGCGGACAGGCCAGATAGGCCTTTTTAAAATAACATCGAATAAAGCTCTCGCGCAGGGTATCAGAAGAATAGAGGCCGTCACGGGTTTCGGGGTCATGAAAGATATCACCGCAAAAGAAGAGCTCTTGAGCGCGGCCGCCGGGAAACTGAAAACGCCTGTCAATGACATTGAAAAGAAAATAGACAAGCTCCTGGAAGAGGTAAAGCGGAAGAAAAAATCCGAACAGGCCGCCGGAAAAACATCCTGCCGCGAAATCAAAGGTTTCAAAAATATCTTTGTCTGCCGTGCGGATAGGGCCGCGGCTGTGGCTTCCGCGGCGGATGAGGTTTTCGAGCGCGGCAATTGTCTGGTGTTCTCATACAGTATAGACGGCGGAAAACTGGCTTTTGTGTGCAAGGCCTCGGATACATTCATTGAAAAAGGATTTTCGGCCGAGAAGCTGGTTTCTCTGTTTTCCGAAAGCTCCGGCGTCAGGGGCGGCGGCTCGGCCAAATTTGTCAGGGGCGGCGGGCCCGTCTCCGGCCTTGACGCGGCGAAAATAGAAAAGATACTGGAAGATAGTTTAGCGCGGATACAGGCGGAATGAACTTGTTCCAACGCCTGGCGCTGCCGCGCCCCCTTAGCTTAACGGATAAAGTACGGGCCTCCGAAGCCTGGGATGGAAGTTCGATTCTTCCAGGGGGCAAAAAATGAATTTTAGAAAAGCCTCATACGCCGTACCTTTCGTTCTCTTTCTGCTGCTGTGGGGATATTTCATAGCTGAAAAAAAACCGCTTCGCTCGGACAGGGATTTCTTCAAACATTATAATATCGCTTCATTTGAGTTTGACGGCGAACTGACGGCCGATCACCGTCTTGTGGTTTTCAGGAAAAACGCGCCGGTCGCCGGGATCGGCGGCCGGATGGCGTACAAGTTTCACGCCAGTGACGGCAGATCCGTCGCGCGTTTTCCCATACCCTGGAATGCGCCAGAAGGCTTTTATGAGGCCCGGGTTTTCCATCCTTCTGAAAAAGAGAGGAACCGATTCCTCGGCGCTGTCTTCGCGGTGACCGGGCGTAAGAGCGCGGATGTGAAATTCCCGCTCAACGCCATGAACTGGGAGAACACAAAAAACTTAAAAACGCGGCGCATTCCCACCCCCGACGGTGAAGTGAAATCATGGGAGGCCATATTCGACTGGCTCGAATACATGAAGATGGACACGCTCCTCTACCTCACCGCCCAGACGGCTTTTTTCGGAACGTCTCTGTCGGAGGATTTCCCGTGGATAAAAAATAACCTCAAAATGCTGGACGAGTTATGCGCGGAAGCCCACAAAAGAAAAATGCGCATAGGCGCCTGGGTGGCATCTTATATCGTCGTGGGAAAGAGCGACGGTAATCTCGGCTACACCTACGGCCTTGATTACAGCCTGCAGGAAGATCGCCTGAAAAGATCCCGGGGAATATCCATAGGAGACAGCAAGCGGCTGAAAGACATCATAAAAGTCATGAGGCAGATGGACACATCGTCCGCTGATTTTCTCGGCCTGGATTACATCCGGCCGGTGCAGGGCGGTTTTGAGCTCACGGATGAATTCCTTGAGGAAATGGACGTTCAGCTCCCAGCGTCTTTAAAGGGAAGTCAGGAGCGTGCGCTTTACCTGGCGCGGGAGATATTTAAAAATAAAAATTACGCTTTGCAGGATCTGTGGAACTGGTGGCGCTCCAGAAAATCATCATTGCGCATCGAGAGGATCAAAGAGGAAGTGAAGAGCGATAAGCCCCTCTGGGCCTTTGTGCTGTCCTGGCAGATGGGCCATCAGCACGGACAGGATCCGGTGATGTTCCGCGATGCCGGCGCGGATTTTCAGACGGTGATGCTCTACGAGTGCGACGACAGGCAGTTTGACAATCTTATCTCCCAGTGGAAGAAATATAACGCTGAGGGGGTGAACTTTATAATAGGGAATCAGATCGATTTTGATGTGCATCAGTTTTCGGAAACGCCGCCGGCGCCGGAGAAATTCGCGCGGCGTATTTCCGAGGCGAAAAAAGTCTTTAAACCGAAAGGTGTTTTCGTTAACGACCTGTCCCGCGTTTTCTGGGGACGCAAGGGCACTTACACCGGAATGGAGTGGCTTGCCCCCGTCAGATCTCTGATAGAAAATGGTGAAATCGGTTCCGGGTTCGTCTATGCCGGAGCCGCGAAGTCTTCAGCCACGGTTTCAGGTGAACCCTATAATATAAAAACGTCCACTCCGACACGCTAAAAAATTCAAGGCCATCACCTTTTTTCCCTCTTGTTAATCAAATTTTTCACCACAGTTAGGACAAGCGGCATCAGTTTCAGAAACAATTCCTCCACAGTTGGAACACTTAAATTTTTTTGTACCTTTTTTAAGAGATATTCTAGCTATTTTATCTCTTTCTCCCAACATTTGTGTCCTTTCCTTTTCTTGCTCTTTCTCGATTTTCACTCTTTCATCTAAAATCTCTTCCAATAACTTAATATCCTGATTAAATCGTAATTTTAAAGTTTCTATTTCTTTGTTTCTTATTTGTCTTTCACTTTCTAATTCCCTTTTGAGGTGGGAAATAGTGCCCTGTAGAATTTTGATCTCATCAGCTTTGCCCCTTACTCCTTCTCTCAAAATTGTCCTCTCTTCTTCAATCTCCTTTTCTTTGGAATACAAGGCCTCTCTTGCCTGAGTTAGCTGAACTTCCAGCTTTTCACTTTTGGCATTTCCTTCTTCTTTTGTTCTTTTTAGATTCTTACCTCTTTCCTCGGAAAGCGCTACCAGTTTTGCCATTTCCCTCTTTATATTTTCTATTCCGTTTTCTTTGCTCTTAAGTATCTCGGTTCTAACTCCCTTCTCTTCCTGTAACAGCTTTTTAATGAACCCTATCTCTTGTTCAAGTTCTGCCCTGACTTCTTCCATCTCTTCTTTTTTTAACAATCTCTCTTCTTCTATTTCACTATTCCGCCGCGTTAAGGCTTCTTTCAATATTTTTAGCCCTTGCTCTTTTCCCGATAACTGTTCGGTAAGATGTCTGTTGCTCTCTCCTAACATATCCCGCTGCTTTTTTAATTCATATTCCTTGACCTGGAATCCTTCAATTACCTTTGTTCTCTGCTCCTGAGAAGAATTTTTAATTATCTCAAGCTCCTTATTAAAAAGATTATATCTTTCGGCGGCTTTTTGTTTGAGTGATTGGATTTCATCTTCTTTTTTCCTGAGTATCTCAACTCTGCTTTCCTTCTCTTCCTGCAGCGCTCTTTCTAAAGACATTATTTCCTGCTGGAACTGGTTTGTTCTTTCATTGGTTTCCTCTTTTTGCAGATGATTTGCTTCTTCTAACTCTTTATTTCGCCGGCTCAAGGATTCGTTCAATATTTTAATTTTTCCATCCATTTCAGTTACTTGTTCTTGCAGACGCCTGTCTCTCTCTGTAAGAATATTTTCCTGTTTTGCTAATTCATCTCTTTTGGTCTGAAACTCCCCCGTCAGTTTCTCCCTTTGCTGTTTCAATTCAAATTTTGCTATTTTAATTTCTTGGTACTTCTCGTGATAAACAGCGATTTGGTTTTCCAGAAATTTATTTTTCTCTCTTATCTTTTCTTTTTCTTCTTGTGTTATTATTTTATTTTCTTCCATATATTTCTCTATTTCTTTCTGTTTATTAGCATAATCTTCCTGTAGTCTCTTTTTCTCCTGGAGTAAACTTTCCTTTAACTTTTCATTTGTATCAATAATTTCTTGCAGATTATTAATTGCCCTTTTGTTTTTTTGTATATCTACATCACGGATTAAATGTCTGGCTTTCTCCATAGTTTCTTTCAATTTGGCTTGTGTTTCCTGCAATTCTTCGAATTTCTTATTAAAGTTGTCACTTGTTTTATCCAGGTTCTCTTTATCCAAAATTTCAATCTCTTTTATTTCTTTATTGTTTTCAGCCATCTTTCCATCCTTCATGGACTTGTACACTTTTTTGTTTCTATCCGCCTTAGTAAATTATTTTTCATTATCCCCCACGCTTACCCCAATAAAAAAAGGGGCGCCAAATCAATCATCGGCAACCATCAAGTAAATTCGACAAATCAACTGACGCCCCTAAGCGCCAGTCTTTATCCTCTTGATGGTTAACCTTTTCGGTTTAAGAAAAGACTGTTTTATGAATTTCTTTAATTAAAATTTTCTGCTAATTGCCTCCTAATAATACTCTTCATTTTTCTTTGGTCAAAACATAATTCAAATCATTTGACCTGTTTATTTATAGCAAATTCTATTGTTTTTTTCGAGGCGGGTTCGAGTTTAGCTTGGGAGTTTAGCGCATTCTCTGGATAGACGATTTGATATTATTGATGGGTTGAGGATTGATGTTTGATGATTTCTAAAAATTCCTGAACTGTTACAATCGAAATATTTTTATAGTGACGCAAGTCCAGGAGATGTTTGTCGCCGGAAACGATATAATTCGCTTGTGCTTCAACGGCGCAGGCCAGGAATTTATTATCGCTGGGGTCGTCTTTAATGACATTGAGATGAAGTGAATCGGAGAGGACTGCGGCTTCATGTTCTATCAGGTTTATGAGGAGGTCTGTGTCGTTTTTTCTGAGATTATATTTTTTCGCTATGTGGGGGTATTCAAGAACCCTTTTTATTTCTTTGATTATTTTTTTAGATGTGACCAGAGTGTATAAACAATTTTCCCATGCTTTTAAGAGCTGAGCGGAAGCGCCCTTCCGGCTTATAACAGCGCTCACAAATTGATTGGTATCGATTACAACTTTAATCAAATTATTTACTGACGGCTTTTATTGCCGCTGAGACATCTTTTTCTGTTTCTCCGGAAGAAATATCAGGAAGCCCGGATTTAATGCTGTCCAGGATTTTGAATCGTTCTTCACGCTCCTGAAAAAAGCGCCGGTATTCATCGGCATTCAGAATCGCGATCATGGGTATTCCTGATTTTTCCACGATGAAACGAACCCCGTTTTTAAAAGACTGTTTCATGATCTCGCCGAGGTGAACGCGGGCTTCCAGCGCGGGTATTGTTTTAGTTGTCATGGTTTCCTCCTTACTCTGTTTTCGGCAGAGTTAATTGATTAACGCTAATCACTACTGATTAATACTAAATAAAAACAATGGTTTTGTCAAGAGCACCGCGCGTCTGTGTCATCGCGCGTCTGCTTTATTTTGGCAGAGCACGCCATGGCGCACCTTCGGCTCCGCTCTGCCGCTACTTTATGCAACAGGCTCAGCGGAGCGCTAAAAAATTGACTAATACCCGTTTCTTGACTATAATTCAGCTAATTGGCGGCGTCCGTAAATTAGGGCAATCCGGATTATACATTCAAGGAATGTAGGCAAGCTAAAGTTTGCGGCTATCGGGGTTATGGTGAAGTTATTTGGAAAATGAAGCGGGGAAAATTAAGGACGTCCCCTTTTTTTATTAAGGACGTCCCGTTTTCCCGTTTTCGGAGGAAAGATGGCAAAAATATATTTAATCGATGTGACAAACCGTGACGGCGTGCAGACGGCAAAGCTGGGCCTGGCGAAACTTGAAAAAACGCTGCTCAATATTTATCTGGATAAGATGGGCGTGTTCCAGTCCGAATTCGGATTCCCGCTGACCAATCACGAGAGGGCCTATCTGAACGCCAATCTCCGGCTGGTTAAAGAAGGGGCTCTGAAAAAGATCCGCCTGGAAGGATGGATACGCGCGGTGTCTGAGGATGTGGAAGCCGCTTTCAAAAATGTGCCGGGTATTGAGCATTTGAATTTATCCATATCCACATCCAAACAGATGATAGACAATAAATTCCAGGGCAAATACGGTGAGAAAGATGTCATTGAGATGATGAAAAAAAGCGTCATCCTCGCGAATAAAATGGGTGCGAAGAGCGTGGGCGTGAACGCCGAAGACGCCTCGCGTACCGAGATGGGTTTCCTCAAGGAATTCTCTCTCGCGGCAAAAAAAGCGGGGGCATCAAGGATACGCTATTGTGATACCCTCGGTTACGATGACCCTTTTAAGATTTATGAAAGGATCTATGAGCTCGCGAAAGAGGTTTCAATCCCTATCGAACTGCATTGTCACAATGATCTCGGGATGGCCGTCGCAAATTCGATCGCCGGAGCCAAAGCCGCTGTTGATGCCGGTGTGGACGCCTATATCAACACCACTGTTAACGGAATGGGCGAGCGGGCGGGAAACGCTGATCTGCTGTCCGTTATTCTCGCCATTAAAAAATCTTCGGGCTTCGCCGGAAAATACTGTCTTGGCGGAAAAATCAATCTGAAACGCTCATGGAAGCTCGCTCAGTACGCCTCTTACTGTTTCGGTGTGCCGATACCCATCAATCAGCCGGGCGTCGGCTCAAACGCTTTCGCTCACGAATCGGGCATCCACGCCGACGGCGCGCTCAAGGACAGACGGAATTATGAGCTCTATGATTACGAGGAGCTCGGACGGGGCGAGCAGGAGTTTATAGAAACGGGCCGCCAGATCGTCGTCGGAGAATACTCGGGTATCAAAGGCTTCAGGAATGTTTATGACAAACTCGAGGTAAAATTCAGGGATAAGGATGAGGCCAGGAAAATACTTGAGCTCGTCCGCTACGCCAATGTGCACACGCAGAAACCTCTTATCAGCGACGAGCTGCGTTTCATAGCCAAATATCCCGATATAGCGAAAGAGATAATGACGGTGACCCCGCAATGGGGAGGACACGAAAATGATCAGCCCATCGGATAAAATAAAAAATCTTCCGCCCTATCTTTTCGGGGCGATAGATGTTTTGAAAAACCGCGCGCACGCCAATAAGCAGGATGTGATTGATATGGGTATGGGTAATCCCGATCTTCCCACGCCCAAATGCGTGGTGGACCGTCTCGTTGACACCGTGACCCGCCATCCCCGCACGCACCGTTATCCCCAGGCCAAGGGCATGCCTAAATTCAGAAAAGCCGTTTGCGACTGGTACGGCCGCCGTTTCGGCGTGAAGCTGGATCCCGAGACGGAAGCTGTGGCGCTCATAGGCTCAAAAGAGGGCATAGCGCATCTGTGCCTGGCTTATCTGAATCAGGGGGATCTTGTTCTCGTGCCCAACCCCTGTTATCCCGTTCATTACAACGGCGTGGTTCTCGCGGGCGGCACCATACATCTCATGCCTCTGCGGGAGGAGACCGGTTATCTGCCTGACCTTTCGGCCATACCCGAAAAAGTGCGTCAGCGCGCGAAGATAATGATACTCAATTATCCCAACAACCCGACCGGGGCGGTTATAGAAGATAAAAAATACCTGGAGGAAGTCGTCAAATTCGCGAAGAAGTACGACATCATCGTCATTTACGATAACGCTTATTCGGAGGTGACATTCGGCGATTATGTCGCGCCGTCTTTTTTGCAGGTGAAGGGCGGTAAAGATGTTGGCGTCGAGTTCGGATCTTTTTCAAAGACATATAACATGGCAGGCTGGCGGATCGGCTGGGCGGCCGGCAATTCCGAGATCCTGGGGGGGCTGGCGAAATACAAGAGTTATCTTGATTACGGCGTGCCGACCTTCGTGCAGCTCTCCGGCGTGCGGGCGCTGGATCTGGAAAAAAAGGACATCCAGCCGACGCTCGATGAATATGAAAAACGCTTTGATTTTTTTGTAAAAAAACTTTCGTCCATAGGATGGGATGTGAAAAAGCCCAAAGCCACGATGTATCTCTGGGCGAAGATACCGCCCCCTTACGCGAACATGCCCTCTCTGGAATTCGCGGAACTTCTTATAGAGACAACCGGTATTGCCGTCGCTCCGGGCATAGGTTTCGGCACCTACGGCGAAGGTTATGTGCGTATAGCGATGGTGACGCATTACAAAAGATTCCATGACGCTTTTTTGAGGCTCAAAAAATTCATGAAAGCCTCTCCCTCTCAAAAATGAAAAAGACGATCAACATAGGCCTTGCCGGATACGGTACGGTTGGAAAAGGCGTGATGTCGCTTCTCCTGTCAAAAAACGAGGATCTTTCCGCGCGCGCCGGGGCTAAGCTCCGGATCAAAAGAGTGTGCGATAAAAAATTCGCGGATAAAGAAAAGGATAAAGCTGGCGCCCGCCGGTTATCTGAACAGAACAAGGGTGATCCCGGCCTCCTTGCCGAGGGCAAAGTCTATACGCCGGACATAGAGGATATTTTCAACGACCCCGAAATAGATATATTCGTCGAGCTGATAGGCGGTTATCAGCCCGCCAAAAGGTTTATTCTTCTGGCGCTGGAGAGGGGGATGGATGTTGTCACCGCCAACAAAAATGTTCTGGCAAAAGACTTTAACGAACTGCTCTCGGCGGCCGCTAAAAACAAAAGACGGATCTATTTTGAGGCCACGGCCGGCGCGGGAATACCCATTATCGCGGCGATAAATGAGGGCTTTTGCGCCAATGAGATATACGGTTTGGCGGGGATACTCAACGGGACAACCAATTATATACTGTCCGAGATGTCATCGGGAAAAGCGGGTTTTAGCGAATCGCTGAAAAAAGCGCAGAAACTCGGTTTCGCCGAAGCCGATCCCACGCTTGATATCACGGGCGGGGATTCCGCGTCCAAACTGGCGATATTGTCGTCGCTGATTTTTAAGAGTCACATAAAACCGTCTGACATATACACGCAAGGGATAGAGAAGATACAGCCTTTTGACATAAAGCTGGGCGGGGAACTGGGTTACACCATTAAGCTTTTTACGCTCATGGAAAAGGTAAAACCCGAACAGGGAAAGGCTTCCGCGAAAGAGGGCGTTACCTTTCAGGTTGTTCCCGCCTTTATAAAGAGCTCGCATCCCCTCGCCAGTGTATCGGGGGCTTTTAACGCCGTGTATATAAAGAGCGACGCCGCGGGCGAGCAGATGCTCTACGGCCCCGGCGCGGGTTCTCTTCCCGCCGCTTCCGCCGTGGTCAGCGACATCGTTTACTCGGCGCGCCACATAATGGAAAAGAGCGCTCTCCACATGCCGTTTTTTGAGTTGAAAAAAAAGCCGCCGCGTATCGCCGACGCCAGAGAGGTGGAATCCTGTTTTTATCTCAGGTTCACCGCCGAGGATAAGCCCGGGGTGCTGGCGCGCATCGCTGATATACTGGCCGATCACGGCATATCCGTTGCATCTGTCGTCCAGAAAGACGGTTTCTCACCCAAGGCGGTGCCCATTGTCGTGCTCACGCATGAGGCCCGGACGGGGGATTTGATAAACGCCATAGGTGAGATAGACAAACTTAAAATGGTGAAGGAAAAAACTGTTTATTACAGGCTTCTGGATATATGAAAGGCCTGATAGAAAGATACAGAAAATACCTGCCGGTGACCTCGGCCACGCCCGTCATTTCCCTGCAGGAGGGATCCACCCCCCTGATACGGGTCCCGCGCATTGAAAAAGAATTCGATTTTCCTTTTCAGCTCTATGTCAAATATGAAGGATTGAACCCGACGGGTTCTTTCAAGGACAGGGGCATGACCATGGCCATGTCCAAGGCCGCCGAAAAAGGCTGTGAATATGTGATATGCGCATCCACCGGCAACACCTCGGCCTCGGCCGCGGCTTATGGTGCGCGGGCGAACATAAAAGTGCTTGTCGTTATACCCGAAGGGGCGATAGCGCTGGGTAAACTTTCGCAGGCGATGATACACGGCGCTAAGATCGTGGCCGTCAAGGGAAATTTTGACGATTCTCTGAAGATCGTCAGGGCCATATGCGAAAAATATCCCGTTGAGCTCGTCAATTCCATAAATCCTTTCAGGATAGAGGGGCAGAAAACAGCCGCCTTTGAGATCGTCGACGATCTGGGCCGCGCACCGGATTATCACGCCATTCCCGTCGGGAACGCGGGAAACATAACGGCCTACTGGAAAGGCTATAAAGAATATTCCGCCATCCGTCCCGTGATGATGGGTTTTCAGGCGGCCAAATCCGCGCCCATCGTTGACGGCCATATAATAAAAGATCCTCAGACCGTGGCCACGGCCATAAAGATAGGAAATCCCGCTTCATGGAAAAAGGCGGAAGAGGCCAGAGGCGAATCTCTCGGCCTTATCGACAAGGTGACGGACGATGAGATAATCTTCGCCTACAAGGCTCTCGCCGGGCTCGAGGGAGTATTCTGCGAGCCCGCCTCAGCCGCGGGTATAGCGGGGCTTATCAAATATAACAAAAAGGGCTATTTCAAAAACGCTTCGGAGAGAACAATAATAGCGGCGACTCTCACCGGACACGGACTGAAAGACCCTGACACAGCCATCAAATCATGCGACCATCCCGTCGTTGTAGAACCGGTCATAGAGGAAGTCTGTAAAATTTTAGGGCTGGAATAAATGCCTGAAAAGTTCGGGCAGTATTTCCTTAAAGACAAAACAGTAGTTGAAAAAATAATTTCATTGCTGCCGCCGGGCGGGAATCTTCTTGAAATCGGACCGGGGAAGGGCGCTCTGACTTTCATGCTCGCGGATATTGCGGAGCATCTTATCTGCGTTGAGTTCGACCCGCGGCTTGCCCGTTATATAAAAGAAAAATTCGGCGGTGAAAAAGTGCGGGTCATTACGGGCGATATACTGAAAGAAAGCAGTTTTTTTGACGGCGCGCCGTTTAACATAATAAACAATCTCCCTTACGCGATTTCAACAGATATAATTTATTATCTCGCGGGTTTATCGCTCTGGAATACGGCTGTTATGACAATACAGAAAGAAACCGCCCGGCGTTTCTTGGCAGCGGCGGGCACTTCGGAGTATGGACGCACTTCGGTTACAGCTTCCGTGTTTTTTGACATCCAAATGGTGTTTGAGTTTTCTAAAAAATGCTTTAGCCCTCCTCCAAAAGTTGATGCGGGCGTGCTTGTCCTTCAAAACAAAAATATTAAAGCGGGGCCCTCGCAGAGGTTAGATATAAAAGAATGGAAAAACTTTATGAATATCTGTTTTTTTTCCAGGAGAAAAACATTGTCCAATAATTTAAAACGCCTGCCGGATAATAAAACAGGAGCGGCGTTGTTGGAATATTTAAAGATTGAATCCAATGCCAGGCCCCAGGATGTGGCGCCCGGGCAATACTTAGAATTGTTCAAAAAAATATATGAAATTAGCAATTATCTTTAAATAATAATGTGGGGGTTGTTAACCATGCGTAGTTTTATTAAAATTTACCTATAATTCAACTGGTTTTGGAGATAAAATGATGTAAGAAGATAATTATTACAAGATTTTAGGCGTATCTAAAAACGCAACACAAAATGAAATCAAAAGTGCATTTAGAAAACTTGCACTATATGCAACGCATTAAATAGATGCGCATAAGGATTTAAGGGTTTCATTAGGATGATCCCATTGGGTAAACTGATTTATAAGGGCTTTTTCGAGAAT
>PHAM01000026.1 GCA_002841685.1 Elusimicrobia bacterium HGW-Elusimicrobia-2
ATCCATTTCTTCTTCAAGAGCTTCCGCCATTTTCTTTATATCAGCGTGTGAGAGTATCTTTTTATCGCCGAAAAGCCTTAACCTTAACATCCCGTGCGGGACAAGATGGATGACATTCGTTCCGAAATTATTTTTCCGGACCCAGCCGAGCCATTTCGCTGTGCCGCTCTCGCCGAGGCCGCAGTTTCCCGTGACGACAGTTGTGACGCCCTGACGGAGATAACAGAGATTGGATTTTACGGACTCCTCAGCGGATGAACGTTCCTCTCCTATAAGATCCATCACCGCGAGGTCACAGTGAGTGTGAACATCAATAAAGCCCGGGCTGACTATGCATCCCGAGGCATCTATAATTTTTTCCGCGCCGGCGTCTATGTCCCCCACAGCCGCTATCTTCCCGTCTTTCAAAGCCACATCGGCTTTTGAAAATGCCCTGCCGTCAAAAACATCTCCGCCTTTTATCAGATAATCAAATATCATTTTTTAATATCGCCTTGAGCGTCCGGGCTTGTCTCAAAAAAGCAGCCTGCCCCCTTTTATTGAAATTTGTTCTTTATTTTTTCCGCGATTCTACTCGCCATTTTTTCAATTTCTCTTTCAGAATAACAATCCTCATTGGCGGAAAAAACAATTTGACCGCTTTCAACATCCACCACATTCACCGTCAGAATAAATCTTGAAAGCAGCTTACCGCAGCTGCCGATGGTTATATAATGCACATTGAGCAGTTTGCCCATCTGAACCGCGCAGTTTTCCGTTGTGCAGCCCATCTGCTGAAAACCCTGCTCCGCCAATATTTTATCCATATTATTTCTGTCAACAACATTGAAAAATCCAATCTCCACCACGGCAGATCGGAAAAAATCAGTAATAAACGCTGATTCGGAAGCGGAAAGCGGAGCCCTCGCCTCAAAATTGGATACAGCCATATTCTTGCCTGTTTTTTTCACACTCTCCTTATCGGCAATGCCTTCTATCTCTTTCAGCCTTTCCTTTGTTCTCCCGGAGACAGCGCTCTTCATATCATCGGCCTTCACTTTTGAGAGTTTGTAATTGCCGTCTTTAAATAATGTTTTCATCTCCGCTATTTTCTTCTTCGAACCCGCTATTGATATGCCGTGCCCCGCGGCTTTGATTATCATATCTTCAACTTCCTCAATAGCTTTTGCCGACTGAATCTTATAGCTCTCTTCAATTGTTTTCCAGAATAAATTCACTTTATCCTGAGCTGACTTATAATCCTGCCGCTGGTATGCGTCCATGGATTGTGAATATATATCCTTCTGTTTTCTGACATCAAATCCTATTTCCCCTGCGGCAATCAACTCGTTTTCAGTTTCAGTGATCCTCTTTCTCACGCTTTCCGGGAACAAACTCTTGAGCGTTTGAATCTTCTTGTCAGCGTCTTTATAGCCTTTAATAGACTCATTCGCTTTTTCATAATTTTCAAGAGCGTCTTTGTAATTCCCCGCCTTATAAAACCTCTCGCCCTGTTTGTAGAATTTTTCAGCGGCCATATATCTTCTTGCCGCGTTAATCCCCTCCCGCGCTTTTTTATAACCAGGACTTACTTCCGGCGCTTTTGACCACGCATCAATAGCGTTTTTAAACATTTCCCTGTTAAAATAACTCTCTCCGGAGCCATAAGACGACATATCCCCGAATTTCATCCTCATAGAAACAATTTGAGAACTCTCAAAATCGCCGCGGTGAACAAAAGCGTAATCAATCCCGAGCCCCTTAACATTTATGCCGAAGCCCGCGGTAAATGTGTCAAGTTCATAGCCGAATCTGTAACCTCCCCTCAAAGCGAATCTGTCCCGCCACAAGTATTCAAAACCCAAATTAGTGTTGCCCTCCTCATTCTGGACATAATCGCACATAAGGGAAAGCTTTCTTGCATTTGTGTTGAACAGAAGAATTGATACTCCTCCGACAAACTCTTGTTGCAAAGGATCTTCAACGGAAATATATTTTAATCCGCTTCCGAAGTTGCGTGCGGAAAAGCCAAAAAGCACGCGGCCGCCTACGGGCCGGATTAACAAAGCGATATCTTCCGCATAAGCCGTCGCCTTGTATTGTTCCGCCAAAGCGCTTTGGAGCAGTTTCGCGTTTATCCCGAAAGACAGATCTTCCGACAATAATTGCGAATAAGTCAACACCGCCAAATAATCAATTCCAGCCCTCACCATCTTCGTCTCCTTGAATGAACCGTCGGGATTCGTTAAATTAAGTTCAATGTTTTCATCCTGTAATGTCGCCACGCTGCAGGCGAAGGCCGCGCGATAGGCGGGAAAAGGCCTGGCGAAACCTATAATCGCGTATTGAGAATTAAAAAGACTTTGATTATACGAGCTAAAAAAATCTGGATTTGTTAAGTACGAAAGCCCTGCCGGATTTGTCTGTACCGCGCTCAGCGAATCAAAGAAACAGGCCGACGCCCCGCCCGCACCCATTGCTCTTGCGCCGAGATTCGCGTTCAGAATTTCATTTCCCGCCGATTCACCGACACCCGCGCGTAAAAACGAGCATTGAAAAAGCAACAGAGCAAGCAACAGAGAGTACGGCTTTTTAATCCTAAGACTCATCCCTTTCTCTCCCGCGTTTTTTCTATAACTTCCCAATGACCGTTCCTCGCTAACCCTATCCTTTTTATCACATCCAAATTTTTCAATGCAGCAAGATGTTTTTGTATCGCGGATGGATTAATGTTTAATATTTCGGATAATTTTTTCCGCGATATTTTTGGGTTTCCGAGGATTAATTTCAAAATCTCAATTTGCCTTTTGGAGAGTTGTTCTGACCACCTATCTGACCACTTATCTGACCACCTATCCCCCAACCTATCACCCAACTTATCACCCAACCTGTCAGGGGAAGTTGCAACTTCCCTTCTATGCATTTCAACAATAAAGCCGGACAGGTCATACTTATATTCCGGAACAGGCATTTTAGCTTTAACGCACTCGCTAATGATTTTTAAAGTCCCCCTGCCCCACGCTTCTATTAAACCGGCGCGAAAAAATGTGTTGGCGATATTGGGATTATACGGAATTGACGGATGTTTCCGGACGAGTTTTTTTACAGTCCAATTTTCCGGCAATTGCCCTTCATTCCAAAAAATAATTTTATTGCTGTAAACGCTGATTTGAACAGGCACGCCGCCGCTGTAGTCCTTATGAGTAACAGCATTTATAAAAGCTTCCCTCAAGGCCGCTTCCGGAAAAGGGTATTCCTCCACCCTGTTCACTCCTTCATAACTGATATTTGCCTTGAGATATTTTGTCAATAATAAATCAAGCCCCTTCTCTATCTGTTCAAACAGGCTGCCGTGAATCTCATCCTGAAAAAGCAAATCATCATCCGTTTTAAAATAACCTATCTTCACATAAGCGCCGGTAATAAATTTCTCCGGGTCGGGATGGAACAACAACACGGCCGCGCGCTTAAGATAATCCCCCTCCGCTAAATGCAGATTTTCAAGCAGGACATTATCGCTTGCCCGTATATCTTCTTCGCTCAATCTCTTGCTTTTAACAGCCCTTTTACGGAAACTATTAAAGGCGGCCTTGTCCAGGTCTTTCGCAAACACCTTAGGCACAGGAACGCCGTCCCATCTTTTACCCTGTTTACCGAGCAGAAATTTATCCAGCACCGCGCCTTTTAGTTCCTGTTTGGTGCTCCCGCTGCGGTAATGATATTTTCCTTTGTAGCTGATGGGATAGGGATACGGTTCAACAGCTATTTCTAAAACATCCTTGCCCTTTATCGACACAAGATTGACATCTATCATAATGCCTAAAATATCCCTGACCTTATTGGGGATATCTTCCAAAAGTTTCTTCGCGTTAGCAATACCGGTCACCAGGCCTTTGTCATTTTTGCCGATGAAAAGCTTTCCGCCCTGAGCGTTGGCAAACCCGCATATCCATTTCAGATAATCATCTTGCCAATTTTGTTTATATTCAATGTTCTGCTTTTCTTTCATTTCGTCTCAGGCTTAATCATAATTATGCCCGCGCCGGGAATCATTTCACCACCACCGCTTTCAGAATCTTGTCGTAAAAAGCTGTCTTGATATGAATAACATAAATTCCGCTGGCGACAGTATTGCCCCCCGTATTTTTACCCAGCCAGTCGGCGGTATAAACCCCCGCTCCCATTGACTGATTATCAATAATTTTTTTAATCAACGCCCCGCTGCGGCTATAAACCTCAATTGTCACATTTGACGCGGATGGGAGCTCATACCGGATTGTCATCGGCCTGCCGTCGGCAGGATTAAATAAATTGTCATAAAGTTTCACTTCCGCCGCCACCGCCTTAAAAACAACAAAAGAGGAACTTGCCGACGCCGACTTATGCCCCGCAGGGTCAATTAAAGTCACCTCAACCTGAACCTTTGTCGCCAAAGGATAATTTTTTGTGATTGCACCCAGCGCAACCTGAGCACCAATCAGCCCATCCTGCCCTACGCTTAAATTCGCGAAAGTAATCCCCGTCGTGAGCGTCTGACCATTCTGATCCTTGATAACGATTTCGCAAGTTGTCCCCGCTTCCGCCGTCCCGGTTATATTCAATGTTTCATTGTCCGTTATTTCCGTGTCTGCCGACACTAAAGAAATATCTATATTTGCGGGCTCTTCCGAAGCCGTGAGCCAGACCTTTATCCCGTCGCTCCAGTCCGACCATTCAGAATACAAACCCGCTCCGTTTACCACCCGAACTCTCGCATAATATGTCTTTTTATCCTCGCAATCGGTTACAGTTTATTCCAAAACATCACCCATATTACCATTATATTTGTAGTTGCCCGATTCATCGGGCGAAGTTGAAACCTGAAGCCAGTATCCGCCAATTCCGCTTTCAGCATCGGCAACGGTTCCCACCGCCCAAGTAAATTTAATCGATGACGAATCGGCATCCGCTCCTATATCCGCCGGTATTCCCGATTTTCCTGTCGGCGATGACAAATCAACCATAAACTTTGTTTCCTCGCTCCACTCAGACCAGCAATTATCAAATCCGGAATTATCTTTGACTTTCACTCGCCAATAATAAGTGCTCCCCGATGTTAAATTCCAATCTGTCGGGGTCCATGTATTTGTTGAGCTTAACATCTCGCCGGTGTCCTTAGCATTTCCATCGCCATAAGTTCCCGTTGAATATCTTAATTGAACTTGCAAAGCTGTTTGCGTATCTCCGTCAACATCATAAAACTCCGCCCATAAAAAAACAAGATTAGTTGCGGCAATCCATTCTTCCTGCGGAGAAACAATAGCAAAAGTGGAAGGAGAACAATTATAAGTTATTGAAAAGTCATAAAGACTGGGCGTCTGTGTGGAAATTGTAGTTATAAAGTTTACTTTGCACTGAATATATCGTGCAGAAAGTGAAGTAATTGTATCTCCAGAAACGGTATAACTTGATGACCAACTTGACCAATAATCATCAGGAGTTAATGTGTTTCCTGTTCTGCTTTGTAAAGTTATGTCTGTTCCTGCAGGCAAACTGCTTGACCAATAAATATTTCCCCAATCTGCGATACTTCCTGCATTTTTAATTCGAGAGAGAAAATACCCCTGAGAAAAGCCAGTCCACTGAAAATACCTAATATAATACCTGCTAATATCACCCTGCTCAGCAATATGTGGTTTATTATTACCATCTAAACAAAAAGAAACGTAATTATATTCATAGGCTGTTGAAATCTTTATTGACTCTTGGCCAGTACCGTCAGCATCAACCCATGAACTTCCATCCCATTTCAGATAACAAATTTCACAATTACCTGAACTTATTTTTGACCACGCAATATGAGGATTCCCACTACCATCTAAAAATAAAGATGGATTAATGGCAGGGATATTTATAGATTCCTGGCCAGTACCGTCAACATCAACCCACGAACTACCATTCCATTTCAGATAACTTGCATACCCCGTAATATGCGGGTTCCCACTGCTGTCCAAACAAAGAGCAGGTTCGCACAAAAAAGAATGACCTTCTAAAATACTTGTTGCTTCCTGACCAGTGCCATCAGCATCAACCCAGGATGAGCCGTTCCAATAAAGATAAGAAATCCCATAATTATTAGACGCTATAACACCGCACCATGCAAGATGGGGATTCCCGCTGTTGTCCAAACGAAGTGAGGGATAATATCCATTATTATTGGAAATACTTATTGATTCCTGTCCTACGCCATCCGCATCAACCCAGGATGAGCCGTTCCAATAAAGATAATAAATCTTATAATCGCCCATCCAAGCAATATGCGGATTCCCACTGCTGTCCAAACAAAGCGAAGGACTCGTAAAATAAGCATCCCCGCTGGAAATAATTATTGATTCCTGTCCTACACCATCAGCATCAGTCCACTCTCCTATTAAGTGCATTTCATTGTTTCCAACAGCAACACTTGATAATGTCCCTGCATTAAAATCTTCATCTGATGTCTGCAACCAAGTAGCCGCATAGCAAAGAGAAGAAATAAAACACAAAAATATATTTACGGTTAAAAACGGAATAAAAAGAGTTATTATTTTTTCCTGCTTAATATTTCTATAAAAGGCTTTGCCTGTATTCATGTTTTTTTATTCACTTTTAAGAATCATTTTCAGTTCGTCTATCGATTCATCATTTAATTTTTTACTGATTTTAATAAAATTGTCGGGTGTAAAAAAATCCCAAATCATACTACCAAAATGTTTTTCAATACGTTCGCCAATAAAATTAGCTTCTGGGTCAACAATTGTAATTTTCTTTTCCATACTTCTGGTATACACTTTTTTAAAAAAGCTTGATAACATAAGCCATAAAACGCTATCCTCCGGCCGTAATCCGCAACCAATTATTATGAGATTTTTAGCAATATCCATTTTTTCAATTGTATCGATAATTAAACGTTCAATTTGTTCATGCGGAATTTTGATATAACTTGGCGCAATTACATAAGGTTTAGCATGTAGCCCTTCATCATACGCCCCATATCGTTGTGAAGTTTTAGGACAAAATTTAGAATTAATTTCAACACCAATATATGTTTCCGAAGACTTGAGATAATTGCATAATCTAAAATTTTCGCATCCATGTATTTTGTGCAATAAAATATTTTTTATATCTTCGTTTTTATGGATTTTATCTCTACATTTGATTGCGGTGTTACCAATAAATTCTGAATAACCGCCATTAGGTGACCACACCTCATAATAATCCAATAAAGCCGCCGTAAAGGTTGTATAGTTTAAATCTACTATAACATTATTTTGCGCCAATATATGAGTAACAAATCTGCCTAACCAAGATTTTTCTTTTACAATACTTTCATTAAATCTAAATTGGGCAAAATATTCCGCAATCAATGAATTGAATTTTTCGCGAAATAGTTTAATTTCATCCTTATCTTTTCCATTTTCCCTGAGAATTTGAATATCTAAACAAGTGAGAAATTCTTCAATATTTTCTGTTCGATATTTTGTTAAGTATTCGTTAAATTTGTCCGAGACAATTTTATTCTTTGCAAATTTTTTTAATTTATCTAATAATTTGTTATTCAGTGGAGCTTTCTCGTCGAACACGGCTCTATCAAAACCAGCACCTAACAAATAAACATTGTTTACTTTTGCTTCGCTCGTCATTTTGGTTTTAATGAGTTTAGTGTCGAACTTACGACGCTCACGCTTTTATAGCCGTATATCTGTGATATTGCCATATTGCAATGTTATCAAATACCCCCGCGAATTGCCATATTATTGCCTACGTTTGTAATCCCTGTTCATTTCAGCTTTTTAGAGGGCCGGGCGCGCTTGTTTCTCGCCGCGGTTAAAATTTCATCGGCGGAAATAAAAGACACTTTGCCGCGCTGTTCCTGTTTCTCAAATTTACTGATGGCTTCTCTGTCTTTCAAATCTTCAAATTTCTCTATAAGCGAATTTTTAATTAACGCGGATCTGTCATCACCGTAATAATCGGTCAAAAAATTCAGCATTTTTTCCTCTTTTTTATTCAATCTTACCGAGATCACTCCCATTTTTTATACACCTCCTCCCGTTTATCTATCGCTATAACGACGGAGAGGGCAAGCCTCGCCGCTATTTAATATTTTTCAGGACTTTCATGGCGGCTTTGTAGCCGGCATCAATCGCTTCCGCGCCGCGGTAAAATTCAAGAAGGCCGATGAAACTTGTGTCGGGTGATATGAGCACATCAGCCCCGTCGGCATTCTCCTTCGCCGAGGCGTACTCCAGAATATATACGGCATTCAGTATCGTCTCAAAAATACCGGGCATATCGGGCAGGTCATTCAAAACATTCTTGTAGAATTTCTTTTTCAGTTTTTCAGTGTATTCCACGGCGGAAGAGATGATATCTCTGTTTTCCTCTGCCAGTTTTTCCACGGCTTTTTCCAGAGCCGTCAGAACCGGCCTCGCATCCGACGGCCTGCGAACAGCCGTTTTTTTGAGCGTCCGTGAGTGAAGTTTTTTAGAGGGGTCGCAAATGACATTGGAAGCGATGACGCGCCCCGCGCCCATCCTGCGGGCGGTGGCAACCGGCACAGGCTCAATAATTCCGCCGTCAACAAAAAAACTTGCGCCGAGGGGAACGGGTGTGAATATACCGGGAATGGATATACTCGCCCTCACCGCTTCAACAACGGAACCCTTGTTTATAACCTTTCTCGCGCCTTTTTTAATATCGCAGGTCACCACGGACAAAGGTATTTTTAGATCGGAGAATGAAACATCTCCTATGCAGACTTTAAGGAATTCTTTCACTTTTTCACCGTGTATAACGCCCTTGTTCAGCATAAAAAAATGAGGGTCGGCCAACCCCACGAGTTTCTTCCAGTCAAGGTGACGGGCTATATGCTCCAGGTCATCTATGCGGCCTTCTCTGGCGAAAGCCGCCCCAACGAGAGCGCCCAGGCTGGAGCCCGCGATCATATCTATTTTAACGCCCTTCTCAAGAATGGCTTTTATAACGCCTATGTGCGCGATACCCCGGGCGGAGCCGGAACCCAGCGCCAGAGCCGTCTTAGCCGGGTCATTTCGAAGCGCTGCGTCCGCCGTAGCGGGATCGCAGCAATGAGAAATCTTTTTATTATCAGCATTTAAGATTTCTCCCGGATCCTGTCCCGAACAAGATTCCTCAGTCGCTTTACTCCTTCGGAATGACAAGTGAGGAAGTCGAAATGACAATGATTGAGTTTTTTGGAGTAAACTCATAATTCCTCCAGAAGTTTTTTTATGGATCTCACGTCGAGCGAGAATTCTTTAAAGAGACAGCTTTTGTCTCTCGCCGAAAATGTGAAACCGTCAGCGCCTCGTCTGATAACTCGCGTATTCAAACCCGCTTTTAAAACATGTTTGCTTATCTCATCGGCGAGGCCGCCGGATGTAACGCCCTCTTCCAAAACAATGATTTTTTTAAAAGGCCTGAGCATCGCAAGCGTTTTTTTGTGGTCAAGATAATTCTGGGCGCTGAACGCCGCAACCGCCGCCGTTGATGATAATTCGGCCGCGGCTCTCAGCGCGTAAGAAGCCAGATGAGGCCCGGAAACAACAACGCAGATTTTCTTCCCTTCTTTCAGCATGACCCCGCTGTCGATTGAGAACTTTCCGGCGGGCTCCTTAAAAGGAAAATCCGTCGGGCTTCGCCGCAGCTTGATATAAACGGGATAATTCCATGATTTTTTCACGCCGCTCAGATAATATCTCAGCAATTTCCTTGTTTCAGACGCGGAGAAAGGGTCATAAACCCTCATGGAATGTATTGACCGCATCATGGGAATGTCCCCCGTCATCTGATGGGTTTTCCCGTCGCTGGCATAGCACAAACCGGAATAACTCCCCGCGTAAATGACAGGCGTCTTCTCAGTGGCGTTGACATAAATCTGTTCAAAGCATCTCCTAAAAAAAGTCGCGTAGGTATTCACAACAGGAATAAAGCCGGAAAGCGCGACCCCCCCTGCCGTTGACGCCATATCCTGCTCGGCTATTCCTGATTCCACAAATCTTTCTCCATATTTTTCCGCTATGGGCGTAAGCTTCATGGATTTTTCAAGATCGGCGTCAAGAACAATTATCTTTTTGTTTTTTTTCATAAGAGAAAAAAGCTCGCCGGCAAAAGCGTCTCTGGTTGAAATTCCGCCGCGGGCGACACTTACGGATAAACGCGCGGCGCGGGGATAAGAAATTTTCCAATCTTCCAAAGCTTTTCTTATGCATCCGGCGCCGGATGCCCCCGCAAGCTCATCCAGTATTTGTATATATTCATCCGCCGACGGCACTTTTGAATGCCATACAGCTTTTCTTCTCGAGGGGCTTTTCATAGCCGTAAGCGCTGAGCCCGCGCCTTTGACGGTGTCGGCTATAATAACGCAGTTATTATTTTTATCCACCGCGCCGAAAGCTTTTTCTAAACTCTTCATTTCATTGCCTTGCGCGGAAATAATTTTAAAGCCGAAACCCGATAGTGTTTTCTCAATATTGTCTATGGCTTTTATATCCCTCACAGCGCTGTCGGTCTGGAGATTATTCCTGTCAATTATCGGGACGAGTTCCGTCAGATGATGTTTTTTGATACTCATCAACGCCTCAAAATTCTGGCCCTCCTGAAGCTCGCCGTCGCCGAGAATTACAAAAGCTCTCCTTCTTTCTTTTTTGAGACGGGAGGCCATTAGCATTCCGGCGGCCTTTGAGAGAGACTGCCCCAGTGAGCCCGTGTTTGAAACAATCCCCGGCGTGCTCATATCCGTGTGCGCCTGCAGGCCGAGGGGTGTTTTGTAAGAAAGAAGCTTCTCAAAAGCTATAATACCCTTGGCCGCGAGAGCGGCGTACTGCGCGGGCGCGGCGTGGCCTTTGCTGAGTATAAGAAAATCCCCATTCCGCATTTCTCTGAAATAAAGATACGTCACAATATCATTGCAGGAAAAAGTGGCGCCGAGCCAGCCGTGTTCCGCGGATTTTATCGCCGCGAGCGCGTTTATTCTGTTAACAGCGGCTATACGCTCAAGCGCGCTTATCCTGAGCTTTCCATGTAAATCCCCGAAAGCTTTTTGAAAAAGTTTTTTGTTTACAAGAAAGATTTTTTGCGTCACTGAAAATTTCTCAATAATGGAAGGTGCTCTCGCCTATAAATTCCCTGAGAATGGAATTAGGCGGAACTCTCTTCGGCTGAATAGCCAGAAAAAAACGCAAAAAATACAAAAGCCTGCGCGCTTCAAAATAAGCGCCGTCCGTTTTTTTCACATTTTTAAGAAGTTTCTCAACCATGGGTTTAATAACAGCCTGTTCATATATCAGAGAGGAATTAAAAAACACATCGCACGTCCCCTGAAAAGGAAAAATATATTTATCTTCTCCTTCCCGCACTTTCGGGAAACGTTTTATTGAATCGGACGCGGAGTATCCCCTGAATTTATTATCCCTGACAATACGCCTTATAAGACGCGAATCCGACGTGAAAATCCTGTTATCATTGTCAATTCCTAATTGAGTAAGGGCGCTCACGAAAATTTTAAAAAAAATGCTTTTTGGCACATCCGGAAGGAGCGCGGGATTGAGCGCGTGAATTCCTTCTATGAGCGCGACGGAATCCTTTTCAAGACGCAAATTGTGTCCGGAGTACTTGCGGCGGCCGAGTTTAAAATCATATTCCTGAATGCGTATTTCTCTTCCCTCAAGAAGCTCTTTCATCTGGCGTGTGAGAAATTTTAAATCAAGCGCGCGTACAGATTCAAAATCATAATCCCCGTCGAGCGTGCGCGGCGTTTTTTTACGGGACAGAAAATAATTATCAAGCGATATTTCCACGGATTTGAGTCCGTCTGCCCGTAACTGAATGCCCAGCCTTTTTATAAAAGTAGTTTTGCCGGACGAAGAGGGCCCTGCCACACATATTATTCTCTTGCGGGGGAATGACGCTTTTATCATGTTCGCTATTTCAACAATTTTACGTTCGTGAAAAGCCTCCTGCACATTTATCAAAGTGCGTATGGTACCGTCCGCGACCGCGCGGTTTAGGTCCCCCGCGTTTTGTATTCCCAGAATACGATTCCACTCCTTAGTTTCCATATAGACATTGTAAAGCTTTTTCTGCCTGTCTTTTGTTACGGGAAGTTTTTCTATGTCTCCCCTGACGGGGAACTGCATTATAAAGCCGTGATTATATTTTACAAGACGAAAAGTTTTAAGGCTTCCCGCCGAAAAAACCGTTTCAGCGAGCATAAAATCAAAATAGCGGCGCAATAAAACAATCTCTATTTCCGCATCCGGAAGATAACGCACGGCGTTGTACTTATCCTCCCGTCCGTATTTCCGGCAAAGGTGCAGGACTTTCTCTTTTTTCATTTTGACATTTTTAAATTTTTCGTCCGCTGAAACTGTTTCCCTCATACGACGAGTGACCTTGTTTATAAAAGAAGATGTGATACGCTCGCCATCGTTAATCTCATAGAAATAACCCTTCATCAGAGTCTGCCCGACATGAAGCGACACATCAGGATAAAGTTCGTGTATGGCGCACTCAAGCAGTATTGAAAGACTGCGGCGGTAAATCTCAGCGCCGTGCTTTGTGTTAAAACTGACACGTCCGCGCCCAATTGCCATAAAAAAAGAGTTCAAGACCTGACCCCTTTCTTGACCCCTTTCTGGAAGAGCTTCTGAAATTGTTTGATTACCCCGGCGGGATCGGATGATGCGGCAACAGCCGATATGGCGCAGAGAGCGTCGGCTCCGGCTGATATGACTTCGCGGGCGTTTTCAAAATTTATTCCGCCAATCGCAACGAGCGGCAGTTTTGAAAAAGATTTTATCTTTCTTAACATCTGCGTCCCGCAGGCTCGCCCGGCGTCTTTTTTTGTGAGGGTTGCAAATATGGGGCTTACACCAAGGTAATCCGCTCCGAGCCGAGACGCTTCGCGGGCTTCCTCTTCGTTATGCACGGTGACGCCTATTATTTTGTCTTTTCCCAAAAGCCTCCTCGCCGAAGCGACCGGCATATCATCGGCGCCTATATGAACACCGTCCGCCGCCGCCGCAAGCGCTACGTCTATTCTGTCGTTTATTATGAGGATAGCCCCGCGGCAGATTTTTCTCAGTTGCGAAGCTTCTTCAAAAAGGACTTTTGTTGACAAGTTTTTTGCTCTGTACTGAATAACTCCGACGCCGCATTTCACGGCAAGTAAAACGTCATTCATTATTCCCGCGCGGCTTAAAGCGGCGTCTGTTATAAAATAATAGTCCTTTATCAAGCTAACTTTCCCCTTAGGGAGGATATGCGCTCCATCGATTCAATCTGTTCCCTGTTTAAGTTATAGACGCAATCAAACATATCTTCTTTAAAACTTCCGGTGCCTGTGGAAATTTCTGAAGCTATTTCAGCGGCTATACCGAAACAAACCAATGCCCCTGCAGCTGCCCGCGCAAGGTCTTTCTCAACCCCCGCGAATGTGCCGATTACGGATGCCGCCATACATCCGGTGCCCACAATTTTTCCCATCATGTCCGTGCCGTTTGACACCTTATAAACCGCGGACCCGTCGGATATAATATCCTCTTTTCCCGTAATAACAACTGTGCACTCTTTTTTCACGGCAAGCTGCTTAGCCATTTTTGAAAGATCCCCGTCAACCTTTCCGCTGTCAACGCCTTTCGTCTTCACTTCCATTCCCGCCACACGCGCTATTTCCGAGGCATTCCCTTTTATGATATTTATTTTTACCTCAGTTAGAAGCTCCGCGACTTTTTCATCCCTGAAACGCGTCGCTCCCGCCCCGCAAACATCCAGCACGACGGGAATGCCCTTTTTGTTGGCACTGGCGGCGGCAAGTTTCATGGATTCGATCAGTTCGCTTGTCAGCGTCCCTATATTGAGCACCAGCGCCGAGGCGAGAGAAGCCATGTCCGCGGCTTCCTCTTTCGCGTGGGCCATGACGGGGCTCGCGCCGAAAGATTTGACAATATTGGCGCAATCGTAAATCGTCACCCAGTTGGTTATGTGATGTACCAGCGGTTTTTCCTTTCGCACTTTTTCCAGCAATTCCCATGTGCTCATTAAATCCTCCCGTTATACCCTTCTCTCTGATCAATACAGCCGAATTCTATAACTCTTCGCGATTTCAGTCAACACAGACAGCCGCCGACACACAGACAGCCGCCGCTATTTGTTTTTTTTTGGCGAATTATATAAGATTTTACCGTAATGATTTGGAAAACTTACAAAATCAGGGGGAAATAACATGAGTGAAATCAAAAAAAACATGCAGGCGATTGACGGAAACACAGCGGCGGCACACGTCGCCTACGCTTTCAGCGAAGTGGCGACGATATATCCCATAACACCCAGCACGACTATGGGTGAGCTGGCCGAACAGTGGTCAGCGCAGGGCCGCAAAAATCTTTTCGGTGAAAAGCTAAATGTCGTTGAGATGCAGGCCGAATCAGGGGCCGCCGGCGCCGTCCACGGATCATTATCCGCAGGCGCTTTGACAACAACTTTCACCGCCTCCCAGGGGCTCATGCTCATGCTCCCCAACATGCACAAAATCGCGGGTGAGCTCCTGCCTACTGTCTTTCATGTTTCCGCCCGATCGCTCGCCTGCCAGTCGCTCTCAATATTCGGCGACCATTCCGATGTGACGTCGGCGAGAAACACCGGCTTTGCCATGCTTGCGTCCTCATCCATACAGGAAGTGATGGATCTTGCCATCGTGTGCCATCTGGCAACTCTGGAATCAAGCATTCCCTTCATGCACTTCTTTGACGGCTTCAGGACCTCTAACGAAATACAAAAAGTGGAAATACTCCCCTACGAACTGATGGCGGAACTGCTGGACATGCGATATATTGAAAAATTCCGCGCGAGATGTATGAATCCCAACCGGCCATACGCCAAGGTGGGAGCGGAAAACCCCGATGTCTATTTTCAGGGGAGAGAAACGGTCAACCGTTATTACGACGCTACCCCGGAAATCGTAAAAAAATACATGGCAGCGGTCGGGAAGAAAATCGGCAGAGATTACAAATTGTTTGAATACACAGGGGCGCCGGACGCCGACAAAATAATAATCGCCATGGGCTCGGGCTGCGAAACAATAGAAGAGACCGCGGAATACCTGAACAAGCGCGGGGAAAAAGTCGGCGCCGTCAAGGTGCGCCTATACAGGCCGTTCTCCGTGAAGGATTTTGTCTCCGTCATCCCGAAGTCAGTAAAAAAAATCGCCGTCCTCGACAGAACCAAAGAACCGGGTTCCATAGGCGAGCCCCTTTACCTGGACACCGTGGCCGCCCTCTGCGGCAGGGACATAAAGATAATCGGAGGCCGTTACGGGTTGTCCTCAAAAGAATTCACGCCGGGAATGGTGAAAGCCGTTTATGAGCACCTGGGCAAAAACGGCGCTCACGGATTTACGGTGGGAATAACGGACGATGTGACAAAACTTTCCGTCACCGTGGAAGAAAACATAATAGCCGAACCCGCCAGCACAATAAAAAGCAAATTCTGGGGTTACGGTTCCGACGGCACGGTCGGTGCCTGCAAAAACGCCATCAAAATAATCGGCGACAACACGGATATGAACGCGCAGGGATACTTTGTTTACGATTCTAAAAAATCAGGCGGCATCACGATCTCTTATCTGCGATTCGGCAAAGAAAAAATACGCTCGCCCTACCTGCCGATAGAGTTTGATTTCGTGGCGCTCCACAAACCGGAATATATAGGCCGCTATGACATCCTGGACGGCATAAAAGAAGGAGGTGTCTTTCTTATCAATTCCCCTGAGAAGACATCGGATATTTTCTCAAGCCTCACTGAAAAAATGCAGAAAACGCTGAGAGACAATAAAATAAAATTCTATGCCATTGACGCTCTCAAGATAGCCGGAGAAGTCGGACTGGGGCTCCGTATAAACACGGTGATGCTCGCCGCTTTCTTCAAGATATCCGGCGTGCTCCCGGAAAAAGAGGCGATAGAACTCCTGAAAAAAGCCATCAAAAAAACATACGGTCTCAAAGGTGACAAAATCGTTAACATGAACTGGGCGGCGGTTGACAAAACAGCCGAGGCCCTCGCAAAGCTTGAAATACCCTCCGCCAGCGGCGGGCACGCGGAAATAAAAAAACTTATACCCGAAAACGCGGGAGTTTTTGAAAAAACGATCATTGAGCCCGTGATGAGGCTCAAGGGCGATAACATAAGCGTTTCGCAGATGACCAATGACGGCGTGGTTCCGACAGCCACCGCACGGCTTGAAAAAAGAGGGATCGCCCCGATGGTCCCCCGCTGGCTCAGCGATAAATGCATACAGTGCAATCAGTGCTCATTCGTCTGCCCGCACTCTGTTGTAAGAGCCAAGCAGATAGCTCCCGGAGATTTGAAAAATGCCCCCGAAAATTTTAAAACCGTGGGATCCAAGATAAAAAATGAAAAAGATCTCAAATACCGGCTGCAAATTTATGCCGAGGACTGTACGGGCTGCGGCAACTGTGTCAACACCTGCCCCGTCCAGGCGCTCGAGTTTCATCCGATAGAGGAAGAGCGGTCGGCGGGATCCTCGGCAAACACGGCATTTTTTGACAATCTCCCCGACGATATAACTGACGGCGTAAAAGAAACAACCGTCAAAGGCAGCCAGTTCCGGAGGCCCCTGTTTGAATTCCCCGGCGCCTGCGCGGGCTGCGGTGAATCGGCTTACATAAAAAATCTCACACAGCTCTTCGGAAAAAGGATGATAATCGCAAATGCCACCGGATGCTCGTCAATATACGGCGGCACCTTCCCAACGATCCCTTATTGTCAGACAAAAGAAGGGACAGGCCCGGCTTGGGCAAACTCGCTGTTTGAAGACAACGCGGAATATGGTTTCGGTATGAGGCTGGCCGTTGATTCCAACAGGCAGCAATTGCTTTCAAATGTTAAAACTCTCATTGAAAAGAATATCTCGCCGGAGCTGACGCGATCTCTGAAAAAAAATGTTGAACTGTGGAAAAATGTTGACGCTGAAGCCAAGGCTGCGGCGGGTTCTACAAGATCCATCCTCAAAGACGCTCTTAAAAAAGCTTCAGGCGGAGATAAGAAAATTATAAGCAAGATAATTGAGCTTCAGGATTATTTTGTGGATAAAAGCGTCTGGTGCATCGGGGGTGACGGCTGGGCTTATGACATCGGCTACGGCGGGCTGGACCATGTCCTTGCCTCAAAGAAGAATATCAATGTCCTTGTGCTGGATACAGAAGTCTATTCCAACACGGGCGGACAGTCGTCAAAAGCCACACAGCTGGGCGCCTCGGCAAAATTCGCCATATCGGGAAAAGAAATAAAGAAAAAAGACCTCGGCCTCATAGCCATGTCATACGACTATATCTATGTGGCGAGCTGTTCCATGGGAGCCAACAAACAGCAGTTCCTTAACGCTATCAGCGAAGCGGAATCCTACGACGGGCCTTCGCTGATAATCTGCTATTCGCCCTGCATAAATCACGGCCTGGATATGTCAAAATCGGTTGAAGAAGAAAAGCTTGCCGTGGAATGCGGTTACTGGCCGCTCTACCGTTTCAACCCGCTTATGGCCGACGAGGGAAAAAATCCTTTTAAACTGGAATCAAAAGAACCGAACGGGAAATTCCAGGAATTCATACAGAGCGAAGTGCGGTTCAGTTCTGTTAAAAAACTCTTCCCCGACAGAGCCGAAGAGCTTTTCGCGAAAGCGGAGAAAGCGATGCTGAAACGCTACGCCCATTACAAAAAACTCGCTGAAGTTTAAATTCGCAATTTATCCAGAACCTTAAGCAGTTCCTCATAATTTTGAGAGGCCGTCACCTTCCCGCGGGCGGCGGCGGCGGATGCAAAATCTTTCAAATACCACAGGGCCGCCTTTCTCATCAGCCCTATCACTGATGAATCGGGGAGATCCGCATATATCCTTATGTACGAAAGATGTTTTTTCAGAGTTTCTATGCGCTGTTTTTTGTCCGGTTTTGCAGAGATCTGCCCGCTTTTAAGAAAACCGTTGATGTCTTTGAATATCCATGGGTTTCCCATGGCCCCGCGTGCGACGATAATACCGTCGCAGTCCGTCTCTTCAAACATCTTCTTCGCCAGAGGCGCGGATAGGATATTGCCGGAAGCGAACAAGGGGATATTCAGGTTTTCTTTCGCCTTTTTTATGGCCCCATAATCCACATCGCCGGCGTACATCTGAGCGCGCGTGCGGCCGTGCAGAAATATGGCAGATACCCCGGCATCCTCACAGCCTCTCACGATATTAACGAGCGCTTTTGTGTCACTTTCGTCAAAACCCGTCCTGAGCTTCACAGTAATCGGGAGCCCTGATTTCAGCGCAAGGATTTTTATTATAGCGGAAAGTTTTTCCGGCGTTTTGAAAAGCGCGGCCCCCTGACCGTTTACCACAACTTTTCTCACCGGGCACGCGGCGTTTATGTCTATAAACTCAACATCCGCGTGCTCTTTCATCTTCAGCGCGGCATCAAGCATGAGATAGGCATCGGAACCGAGAAGCTGTCCCGCCACAGGACTGTCCGCCGGGATGCTTTTTAGCATATTCAGCGTCTTTTCTCTTGCCCTGACGAAAGCGTCGGAGGATATCATCTCGAAAAAAGCCATTTGCGCGCCGTGTTCCCTGCATATCAGCCGGAAAGGCAGATCCGAGCAGCCGGCAAGCGGCGCCAAAAACACATTCGTTTGAAAAACTTTGTCTCCAATTCTTATCATGGGCTATTTTAATTTATTAAGCGTGAATATAAAAGCGCGCCGGGGGCCAGCGGAGCGGTTCCTGATTCGCGGCAATAGCAACTGCCGCCGTTTTTTAGTATAATATCCCTATGAAAATATATTTGAGCGGATTGGCTTTTAACGATGGGAAAGTAAAATACAATGACGAACGCCTGATAAAGCTAAGCGACAAATTCAAGCCGAAAAAAGTCGCGCCATTTTTCGCGGAATTCACAACGGTTGATCCCGAACAGGCGGACGCGCTCGCCGTGATGAAAGAGACTCTCCTTGATTTGCTGATCCCCGACATGGAAAAACTGGAAGGGCGCCTGGCGAGGAGCGAAAGTCAGGATGAAAAAAAACTTCTCGTAAAATGCATCCGGGCCATGGAAGAAGAAAAAGTCCTCTGCGATCTGGAATTGAGCGGCGATGAAAAAAACATTCTCAAAGCCCTCGCGCCTTTAACCTTTAAACCCACAGTGGTTCTCGCCGGAGAAATCACGACAGATGAACTCATTTCGCGCGCGCTGAAAAAAGCCGGGATCATATTCTTCTACACGGCAGGGAAAGACGAATGTAAGGCCTGGCCGGTGGAAAAGAATTCTAACGCCCTCACCTGCGCGGGAAAAATACACAGCGACCTCGCGCGCGGTTTTATACGCGCGGATGTGGTGCCCTTCGACGGCATGATGGGTGTTTTCAACATGCACGAGGCCAAAGAAAAAGGTCTGGTCAAAACCGTGGAAAAGAACCACATCATTGAAGACGGGGACATAATAGAGATAAAATTCAACGTCTGAATTCTTTCAGTATTTCGGCCGCCCTGCCTTTAAGACTTTCGGAGACATCCGGCCTTTCCATTAACCTCTTCAGCGACGCTTTGATCTGTTCGAGAACGCATATATGTTTATCGTCTTTGAGCACCGCGACCAGCGCTACCGTCTCTTCTTCGGCCAGTTCCGCCAGAGCCCACACGGCGCTGGACCTCATCCATTCGTTCGGGCTCGAAATCATATCTTTGAATGTGGCTGTGGCGAGCTTTCTGTTATGACGGTAAAGGGCTTTCGCGGCATTAGCGCGCACCCGGTTGCTGACATCATCAAGGTAGGGCAAAAAGAAAGTCGTCGCTATATTCGGGTCTTTTTCAGTTTTCAGTTCTTCCTCGATAAATTCTATTCTCCTGGCCTTCTCCCTGACTATCGGGTCTATGTCCGTTATTGTCTCGTGCGTGGAATTCCTCATGAGCGGAGGAAGCGACGAATGCCGGGAAAAGCCGCGCATCTCGTCCATGATTTTTTTCTGATGCTCCAGCGTAACGATCTCCCTTTTCTCAACAAATCTGCTCATGATAGCATGCATTAAATAAAAGGCCGCCAAAAGGATCAGGGCAAAAAGCGCTATGCCTGCCAGGATCATCTCATTCATTCTGGCCCTATCGGCTTCGCGCGCGGATGAGATCTCCAAGAGAAGTTTCTCCCTTTCTTTTTCGCTTTGTTTCAGCAGGCTGTTTATCGTTTCCAGGCCGTAGTTGAAATTCGCGGAAAATTTGTCTTTCTGTTGTTTGAATTCTTTGATCAGCGCGTTGAGTTCTTCCTCTTTCGCGGCGGAAGATTCCGCCACCAGGCCCCTCTCGGACATCCGGCGGCACAAAAGAAGCATCTTCCTGATCTCCTGATTGTCAGGATCCATATTCCCGGCCTTTGTCAGATATGCCTGAGCGGAAACATAGTCATCAGCCAGAAAGCTCTCGGAACCGTATTCCGTGAGCATCTTCACAAAAAACTCCTTCATCTCGCCGTTTTTGCCGTCCAGGCTCAAAGCTGTTTCCATCAGCGCCATGCTCTCCCGCTTCTCTCCTTTGATATACTCAGCCACGGCCCTGTTAAAAACATCTTTTGCCGTCTCTGCGGAAAGATTCTGGAAAACAGCCAGAAAAATAATAAGCAATAATTGTTTTTTCATTTCCTATCTCCTTTATTTCGGATCTTCCCCGGCGCCGTGCTCGCCCAAAAATTTTCTGAGCCGCTGCAGCAGTTTTAAAACACCCGTATCGGCCGGCGACAGCTTCAAAGCGTCCTCTAAAAACTTCTTCGCCTCCAAATACTCTCCCTTGTTGAGCGCCTTATACGCAAGGCATCTGCTCTGCAGAAGCGCGGCGCTCTTATTCGCCGGATCTAAATTCAGGATCTCATCCACGGTTTTCAGACAAGTGTCAAAGTCGGATTTGCGCAGCTGCTCCCGCGCGGCCGTGAACAAATCCCTGCTCTTCTGTTTTTGGGCTTTTTCTTCAATCTTCATCTCAATGTTAAAGAGCGCTTCCAGATCCTCGGCGGTATCGGATTCTATCATGGCGATCTCTCTGAATTCCGCCCTGGCCAGTTCATATTTGTCGTTCAGGAAATATTCTATGGCCGTATTTGTCAGTTTGTCATATACCTGTTTCGCTTTCCGGAGTTCATCGCCCCGCCGTTCAAGTTCCTTACGGCTGCTGTAATACAATTTGGCCTCTTCGGCCGCATCCGTGTCAAAGTAAAATGTTACGCTCAACATGTGTTTAATTCCGAGCTCATGGAACACAAGAGCGTAATCCACTGAACAGCGCTCAGTGGTGACGGCAAAACCCGCGCTCAATTCCTTATAGTTCAATCCCGCGGCCAGCGCGAAAACCGGCGAGATCATATAAGAGCAGCCCGCCTTCCACAGCGTGCCGGAGCCGGCGCCGGGACGGATGAGGTCCAGAGAAGGCTTTATTTTTCCTCCGGGCAATTCTCCCGCCGCGCCGAAGATCAGATTACTGGAATAATCATCAGCACTATCTTTTAATTTCAATGAGGGGCTGATGAAATTTTGAACACAGAAAGACACATCAGCGTATTTCCAGGAAGATATAATGCCCAGGTCCGCGCCGACGGAGCTGGCGCGGTAAGTGTCCATACTCTGCGACAGCAGTTTGATATTCGTTCCAGCCGCGAGCTTATCTTTCACCGGATAGGCGAATGAAAAAATAAAAGATTGTTCTTTAGCGTCAAAACTTCCAATACTCTCTCTCAGAAGAGATGTTTTTTCAGCCATCGCCGATTCCACCCCGGCGAATGAAACACCCATATAGGAAGATTTCGGAAGGAAGGTAACGGGCCCGAATTTATGCCCGCCGCCGATAAAATAATAATTTCCGCCGTCAAACATGGGCCTGTAAAAAAAGGACAACTCGTCTCTTTCCAGATCACAGAGTGATGCGGGGTTAAGATACACGCCCGCGAGATTCCCCCTGAGCGCCGAGCCGCTGCCGCCCCTGGCGGCCTGCGCGGCGTCGCCGGAGAGGACAAGAAGATAATCGCCCGGCCTGCCTCCGGATGCGTCTCCGGAATAATAAGCTCCGGCGGCTGAGGCAAAGCCCGCCGCTATACAGAAGACGAATATCCGCGCAGTCATTTAAGCACTCCTATCAGCCTGCGCCGGCTCTGCTCGCCCCCGGAAGATGGATGAACAGTAAGATTCAGGATATATACGCCGTTTGCGACAACCGAGCCATGGCCGTTTCTTCCGTCCCATGTGATGATATTCGTCGTTCCCGTCGGAGTCCCCGCTCCCGAAGCGCTGAATTTTTTAACAAGCTCTCCGAACGGGCTGTAGATCTCAAATTCCAGCACGGAATCTTCGGTTAAAACGCATTCTATTTCCGTATTTTCAATCAGGGGGCTAAAGGGGTACGGGTAATTTTTCACATCGCCGGAGACAGAAGCCGGAGCGGCGTAATTGAGAATCCTGAAATAAGACAGATCACGCACCTTTGCCGTCACCTGTCTGGCCTGGATGTCGATCTGCTGATCGTTCACGACGGCCCATTTTCCATTCGCCTCGTCAAGAACAAACAATTTTGTTGTTGAAGGCGCGACAACATCAAGGCCGTCATAGTCAAAAACCAGATTGAAGGTATAAGCGGACGCGTCCGCGACGGCTCCGTTCAGAGAATTCTTCAATTCGATCTTATAGCTCGGCCCTCCGGGGATTGTCATGATGGGCGAGACTGACGCCGCTTCATCAGCCAGGGAGGTGAGGGAATCGCTCACTTCCGCCGCATCAATATAAGCGGTCGGGGGAAGATCCGGCGATTGAACGCTCAAACGCCCGCATAATATTTGAGACCATTTCACATAAAAAGAAAATGTCTCACCGCTCATCCTCTCCCCGCCCTGAGAATCTTCCGCGAACACCTGCCAGAAATAAGTGGTGAAATCCGACAGAATGGATGTGTTGCTGATTGCGTAGGTATTTGTGGAAACAGGGAAAACCTCCAATAGAACAGTCTCCGGAAAAGTGGAGGAATAGACGAGAAAGCGATAATTGACCGAGTCACCGCTCGGAAGGTCAGGATCTCCATTGCCCTGCCATACAAATTCGGGAGTGAGCATGGATACCTCTCCTGAATCCTCCGGAGACAGCAAAGAGAAAGGCAGCGGGGAATGATTGACATTCCAGACGCTGAATTTCCCCGAAACGGCCGATGACACCAGCACGCCGTCCGACACCTCCACTATTATCTCATAATCACCGCCGTCAGAATAAAGGCTCGTGTCCAGAATATATGACGTGGTCCCCTTCCTTAAACCTTCTGCGAAATAAAGTTTTTCCTCAATAAGCTGCGGAGACGCGGAGGGCCCTGTTGAAA
This sequence comes from Elusimicrobia bacterium HGW-Elusimicrobia-2, assembly GCA_002841685.1. Lineage (GTDB taxonomy): Bacteria > CG03 > CG03 > CG03 > CG03 > CG03. Next base: position 23,405 of record PHAM01000026.1, read on the forward strand.
TAAAGAGATTGAAATAAACCCTGTCATAGAAATTGATGTCTTCAAAATCCCATTCTATGAGCATCAGCCCTGTCTCAATATTTCCCGCCTGCGGTTTTTTGACGCTGGCCGTCGGAGCATTATCGTTATTGTTTATGCTGAAATCTCCGGTTTCCGCGCTTGTTCCGGATAATCCGCCGCTGTCAGATGCGCTTATTTTAAGCCGGAAAAATGCGCCGTTGCCCGATAAAGCGCTGTTCCATGTCCAGCGGTCCACCGACACATCAGAAAGCTCATGAAGGAGCGTATAAGTTATCCCCCCGTCATTGGATAAAAAGATCCTTATATCGTGAAACGCGTCTCCCGAATTGGGATCCGAGACCTGCCAGACGATATCGCTGTTTCCCGATACGGTGTCACCTTCAAAAGGGGCGATCACAGTAACTGCCGGCGCAGCGTTTGTCAGGGCCGAGGCGAAATTTGACACTGGGGAAATGTTGCCGGCCGTGTCGCGCGAACGGACGGTAAAAAAATATTCCGCGTTATTCTGGAGCCCGGGGATTGTCAAATTCTCAAGATTACCCGGCGATTGCGGTGACGGCCCGGGTATAGAATTCACCGAAGCGATATCTGCTTCTGTAAAACTGAAACTGGCATAAAAAACCTCATAGCCCGCGAGATTGTCAAACGGGGGATCGGAAGGGCTCATCCACAGCAATTGGATCTCCCCGTTGGCGGAGCCTGTAATAGCATCCAGATCCCCTATTTGCAGCGGAGGAGAGAGATCAACAAAAAATGTGAAGGTTTCCGACCATTCCGATTCATCGCTATAACCGTCTCTGGCCTTCAACCTCCAGAACCAGGTCTTCTGGGAAAGACCGGATGACGGCAAAGAAAGAGCGTCAATACCGGAACTGTCTATGAGCGGCGAGACAAAAGCGCTGTTGTCAGCCAGCTGCAGACGGTAAAGAATATTTTCGCTGTCGGGATCATACGCTTCGTTCCAGAACAGGGTCGGAGTGGTGTAATTTATATAAAATTCCTCGGGCGGCGACGCCGGAACAGCCGGTTCCGGAAAAGAATTGCTGTTGATGGTGATAAGCGACAACTCAGGCGTCTTAGACGGGTCAGGCGAAGTTAATATCGCTCTCCAGCGGACATATCTGTAGGAAACATAATCGCCTATATCTGTCAGCCAGCCGAACCATACAATAGAATTTGTTGAAAAGCTGAACTCATAATTGATTGTTCCCGAGCTGATCTCATGGTTTACAGAATAAGACAGATATCTCGCCCGGCTCGTGCCCGAATCATAGCCGTTGGATCTCCCTTCAGCGTATGTCTGATAATTTGTCCTGAAGAGGATATCCGGCACACCGGTGATAACGCCGGTTGAAATGTCCGGGAAACCGTCAGTCCCCGAAGAAACGCAGGCGGAACTGAGTTTAATATAGTCATTTTCATACGGGATGGGCAGAGAAAACACGGCGCCGTCTGAAACCACGACAGACACCCTGTAAAACGACGAGGTTGAAAGCCGCACCGGCTCTATCTCCGTCCATGCCCAGCCGGTGGTGCCGGAAACAAGAGCCGTGGCAAGGCAGTCACCCTCGTCAGACCATAGATTGAGCGTGTAGGTTTCCAGATCGCTCGAGGGCAGATACCTGCCCAGGCCTATTATGGCTCCCGGAACGGCAACTCTGAATCTCCAGCCCGCCTCCCTGTTGACGGGTATCATGTCATCTGAATTCTCGTTCTCAAAAAGTTTGCTCCGCGTTGAGGGAAGCCTTAGAACGCCGTCGCCTGTGTCCCAGTCGGCGTTTGTGCCTATGGAATCCCTATGGACGGCGGTCGCGAAATCTTCGCTCACCGTCATCGCGCTGGAAGACGCGCAGACGCCTGCGGCAAAACAAAAAAGGATAAGAATTTTTTTCATTATTCCCTTGTGCATTTTATCTTATTTTCGCTTTTTTGTCACAAAAGGGAACGGCAAATACATCGTAACCCCTTTTATTTGAAAAAGCAATTTTTTTCTTAAGCAAAGAACAAAGATCAACAGGCGGGATCATAGCAATGT
>PHAM01000027.1 GCA_002841685.1 Elusimicrobia bacterium HGW-Elusimicrobia-2
TCAAACATGGTCGGAGACAAGAAATAAAATTGTAATTATTGCCGGAGATTATTATGGGATTTTTGACATCGAGGAATTGATGATTTTGGCGGGTAAACCACCCGGTGGATTTTTGACAACAAATCCCGATAAATTTAAGAAAGAATATGATTTGGACCGCAAAAAAAAATGAATAACAATTTTTTGCTAAAAAATCCTTATGGCAAAACTTCAGAATGTGTAAAATGTTTTGCAAAATTGACGGGAATATGGTATAAAAAGCGGGTAAAATCTTATGGAAAAAACACTTTTTATCATTAAGCCGGATGCTGTGTGCGAGAACAATACCGCCGGTATTTTAGCTCTGGTCACAACAGCGGGTTTCAGTATCCGGGCGATAAAGATGACGCGCTTTAACTGGGCCAAAGCCTCAAAATTTTACGCCGAGCACAAGGGAAAAGCTTTTTACGCTCCTCTGATAAAATTCATGACCTCAAATCCTGTCATAGCCGTGGTCCTCGAGAGGGAAAACGCGGTCAAAAAACTCAGGGAAATAGTGGGAAAGACAAATCCCGCCGAGGCCGCGCGCGGAACAATCAGAAAGAAATACGCCCGCGACGGCAGGCATAACGCGGTGCATGCCAGCGACTCCCTTTCTTCGGCGAAGAGGGAAATCCCTTTCTTTTTCAAAGCTTCGGAAATAAAAGACTGGAAATATATTGACTACCCCGTAATTAAATGAAATCCTCAACCCCGGATATCAATTTAATCATCAACTGCGGCTCGTCGTCTCTGAAATACAAGGTCTTTGAATCCGGAACTGAGAACTGCCTGACAGGCGGCCTTGTAGAGAGGATCGGCGCGCCGGACGCCGTGATAACGCATAAGGCCTGCAACGGGAATCCTCTTGACAGAATTTCCGGAGAAGTGAAAAATCACAGCGCCGCTATAAGCATGGTGCTTGAAAGGATTCTGGGGGCGGGCGGTTTTAGCAAAAAACAGCTGAAAGCTGTCGGCCACAGGGTTGTCCACGGCGGAAAATATTCCGAGCCCGTCGTGGTGAATGACGAGGTCAAGCAGTATCTGAAAGAGGTGACATTTGAACTTGCCCCGCTGCACAATCCTTTTAACTTTGAAGGCATCGCCGCAGCGGAGAAAAATCTGCCCGGCGTGCCGAATGTGGCCGTTTTTGACACGGCCTTTCATCAGACGATACCTGATTTCGCCTACATGTACGCTCTGCCTTACAGATATTATACAAAACACCTCGTGAGAAAATATGGTTTTCACGGCACATCCCATCAATATGTCTCGCTAAGGGCCTCGGAGATGCTCAAAAAACCGCTTTCCAAAACCAAGCTCGTCACCTGTCATCTGGGCAACGGCGCGTCGCTGGCCGCTGTCGGGAGCGGGAAATGCGAAGACACTTCCATGGGCTACACGCCGCTGGAAGGCGTTATGATGGGCACGCGGTGCGGCGACGTTGACCCTGCGGCGGTGCTGCACCTTATGATGTGCGAAGAGCTCTCCATGCATGATATGGACACAGTTCTAAACAAGCAGAGCGGCCTGGTGGGAGTCAGCGGCATCTCAAACGATCTGAGGGATATAATCAAAGCCGCCGAGGACGGGAACGAAAGGGCGGCTCTCGCTTTTAAAATGTACTGCTACAGGATAAAAAAATACATAGGCGCTTACATAACGCTGCTCAACGGCGCGGACGCTGTTGTTTTTACCGCCGGGGTGGGAGAGAATTCGCCCCCTGTGCGCGCGGAGGTCTTGAAAAATCTGGAAAATATTGGAATAATAACCGACCCTGTTTTGAACGGGGCAATGATTTCGGGCCGCGAAGGCGAAATAAGTTCGGCATCGTCCCCGGTGAAAGTCTTTGTCATAGCTACGAATGAGGAGCTGATGATAAGCAGGCTTGCGGATAAAATGACTTGACTTTTCAAGTCGGGAGGAAAATAAAATGGCAAATCCTAAAAGGAAAACTTCTAAGGCGAAACAGCGAAGGCGCAGGGCGAGCTGGATGAGCAGCGGTGATGTGACCGTCGCCAGATGCCCCCAGTGCAAAAAGCGGATAAAGCCCCACACGGTGTGTCAGTACTGCGGCTTTTATAAGGGCAAAAAAGAGGTCACGACAAAAGAAGAGATCAGAGAAACTAAAAGAGTGAAAGAAAATGGCTAATATAATCCTTGACGCTATGGGCGGCGACAACGCCCCCGCCGATCAGGTCGCAGGCGCTGTCGCGGCTCTTGATAAAGTGAAAGCGGACATATACCTATCCGGCCGCAGTGACGAGATTGAAAAGCTCCTGGACGGTTTCACGCATCCGCGTCTTCATATCCTGCACGCTTCAGAAGTGATAGAGATGGGCGATAAGCCCGTCGTGGCCTGCAGGAAGCATCCTGATTCAAGCCTGATGGTGGGGATGAGATTCACAAAAGAGCGGGAAAACTCGGTTTTTATAAGCGCGGGAAATTCCGGCGCGGTTATGACCGCGGCCGTGATAGTTCTTGAAAGGATTTCCGGGATCATCAGGCCGGCAATAGCTGTTGTGACTCCCGGAATCAAGCATCCCTTTGTGCTTCTGGACGCCGGCGCCAACACCAACTGTTCGTGGCAGCAGCTCTGCCAGTTCGCGGTCATGGGCAGCATTTGCGCGGAATTGATCCTGAAAAAAAGCAATCCGAAAATAGGGCTTCTTTCAAACGGCAGTGAGCAGGGGAAGGGAACGGACGCTGTGGTGGCCGCCAACAAGTCGCTGGCTGAGACAGGGCTCAATTTCACGGGCAACATAGAGGGAAATGATATTTTTAACGGTGTTTGCGACTGTATAGTCTGCGACGGTTTTGTGGGCAACATAATATTGAAGGCCGCCGAGGGCCTGGGCACGGCGCTGAAACACAGCGTGAGTTCGGGTTCGCGTTTCAAGATTTTTGGCAAGATAGCACAGAGAGTCATGAAAAAGATCTTTATGAAATTTGATTACACCGAATATGGCGCGACATATCTTCTGGGCCTCAAAGACAGCGTTCTTGTCACGCACGGCGTGGCGAACGCGAAGGCCATAACAAACGCCATTATCGCCGCTGAAGCGGAGATAAACATGGGGATAAACAAAACTATCGCCGTTGAAATCAATAAGTACACGGCGGTGCTGAATTTATAATGATTAAAAATTACGCTGTTGTTTTTCCGGGACAGGGAGTGCAGGGAATAGGTATGTCCCGCGATTTATACGGCAAATACCCTCAGGCCGCTCACACTCTGGATTATGCCTGCCAGATCCTCGGAATACCTCTGAAGACCATAATGTTTGACGGGACCGAGAACGAGTTAAACAGGATATCACTGACACAGCTTGCCGTGTTTGTCTCAAACATGATGGTTTACGACGCCATAAAAGACGCTGTGGGCGAAAAACCTCTGTTCGCCGCGGGTCACAGCCTCGGGGAATATTGCGCTCTCTGCGCCTCCGGTTCGCTCTCCTTTGAGGATTCTCTCAAACTCGTCGCTTCGCGCGGAAGGATAATGGAGGAAAACTGTCCCGAAGGCGCGATGGCGGCGGTGATAGGCATGAGGACTATGGATATTTCCGATCTCTGCAAAAGCATAACGGAAAGCGGTCAGCTCGTTGAGGCGGTCAATTTTAATTCCAGAAAGCAGACTGTGATATCGGGAACTGCCGAGGGGATAGAGGCCTTCAAGGCCCGGGCGGCGGGCAAAGGCAGGATAATACCTCTGAAAACCGCTGGGCCTTTTCATTCTTCCCTGATGAGAAAATCGCAGGAAGTTTTCGCGCCCGAGCTGGATAAAATTTATTTTTCAGATCCCGCTTTTCCCGTTGTATCCAATGTGACAGCGAAAGGCAGTACCAAGTCTTCCGATATAGTCGCGGCTCTAAAAACACAGATCGCCTCGCCGGTACAGTGGGTGGCTTCGGTTGAATATATGGCCTCGCGCGGGGCGGAGATGTTCGTGGAATGCGCTGAAAAAAGCGTTCTCTCGTCAATGATAAAGAATATATCCCCTGAAACTCAGGCGATAAGTGTGATGGTATTAATAGGGGACGGTGAAAGTGCATGGAGAAAAATATGAAAAAAACAATGGGTTTAAGCATTTTGTTTTTCATTTCTACTTTGACAATGGCAGCTTATTGTCAGGAACTTACGCACAAAATTTATTGGCTTACCGATAAAAAAGATTATTCGCCAGTTACTTCCATGGATGTAGAAATTTTATATTCTGAAGATGATTATCAACAAAGGGGAATCATGTTAAGGTCTATTCTTTTTGACCATAATCAATTTGAGTTGGTTGAAGATGTGAAAATTGCTTCTGTTGAAATAGAAGCAGTGTATCCAGGGATTTCTGATATTGAAGTTTTTGAAGCAGAAATTAGAAAAATTACGGGTAGTATGGGTGGTAATCTTGCAGTAATACTCAGTGGAAGAGAATATGCTAACTCAAAAAAAATTTCTGGTCTGGCCGCACGAATATATCGATTTCAATTTAAAAAAGATGGACAAGCCTTATCTGGAAAGTCGTTACGTTATTTACGGTTGTGCAAAGATTCAGAGTTTTTAAAAAATGAATTTATCAATAGGATTAAAAGATATGAAAAGCATGGAGATGAAAGAAAAGGAGATGAAATTCTTTCCGAAACAGCATTTGCTGAAATTTATAGAAAAATGATGAGAAATGTAATGAAAACTCTTAAGCTTGAAGATAAATTTGAAGAAGAAGATGAAATAGGTCTACCGAAAGGTTGCTTGAATTTTTCAGAACCAGAAATTAAATTATTTTTTCAAAAGATAAATGAAAATTTGTTAAAATTAAAAGAGGAATATCCACAGGAATACGAAGAATATGTCAACATCCATAAAACATATCACAACATAACATTCGAGGAAAGAATCAAGAAAGGGCGAGAATATTGGGTATCCGAAATAAAGAAGAAAACTTCTAAAACTGTTAACAAAAATCAAACGAGCACAAAATGATTTTTTGAATAAGGAGATTAAAAAATGAAAGCAAAAGGCAAAAGCAAAAAATTAATTATCTACGAAAACAGAAATACAGGGACTTTAATTTTTAAGGCGACAAAAATAGATAAGTGTGGGGATTTTTGTATAATATCTGAAAAGTCCACTGGAGGTAAGACATTGCCTAAAAATATTACCTTATCCAAGAATACTACAAACGAAACAATAGGAGAGTGGGTTAGAAAAATATTATTGAGATGTAAGTAGAAAAATAGACACTTGTAAGCCCATTTAGAAAGATAGGAGGCCGAATGAAATTTGATAATAAAGTGGCTCTTGTTACAGGAAGTGCACAGGGAATAGGTTTTTCCATCGCCGAGAAACTCGCCGCGGAAGGCGCGCTGGTTGTGATAGCGGATATAGCGGAAGAGGGCTCGAGAGCAGCCTGTGAAAAACTAAAAAGCGCGGGTTTCAAGAGCGATCACATCGCGATGGACGTGTCCGATTTCAATCAGGTCGCGGAAAAAATGAAAAGCCTCGTAGAAAAACACGCCAGAATTGATATCCTTGTCAACAACGCCGGCATCACGAGAGACGGCCTTCTTTTGAGGATGTCTGAAAAAGATTGGGATATGGTTCTTGACATAAACCTCAAAAGTGTATTTAATTGCACGAAAGCGCTTGCCCGCTCCATGATGAAAACAGGCGGAGTGATAGTGAATGTCGCCTCCATCATAGGGCAGATGGGTAACGCCGGCCAGGCGAATTATGCCGCTTCAAAGGGCGGTATAATAGCCCTGACGAAAACGATAGCGAAAGAGTTCGCTTCCAGAGGTGTGAGAGCCAACGCCGTCGCGCCGGGTTTCATAAGCACGGCTATGACGGACAAGCTCTCGGAAGAGGTGAAGGGCAAAATGCTCGAAGCCATACCTCTGAGAAGGCTGGGAAGGCCCGAAGATGTGGCCAATTTGGTGAGTTTTTTGTGTTCGGATGAATCCGCTTACATAACCGGCCAGGTCGTTAGAATAGACGGCGGCATGGTGATGTAAAAGGAATAAGTGATTTGAAATTCGGGATAGTTGTAAGGAGGTTTTGATGTCAGAACAGAATGTTGAAGAGAAAGTAAAAGCGATTGTTGCTGAAAGATTGAGAGCGGATATGGATAAAATTACGCCCGAGGCGAATTTTATAAATGACCTTGGCGCCGATTCGCTGGATCAGGTTGAGCTCGTGATGGCCCTTGAGGACGAATTCGGCCTTGAAATAGCCGATGATGAGGCGCAGAAGCTTGACACCGTCGGAAAAGCAATAGAATACGTTAAATCCAAAGTTTCCTAAGAAGGAATATTTTAATTCCGCTCCGGCGCGGCGTCCTCGTCCGCCGTCTAAGGCGTGGCGAAAATCTGTTGGCAGGTTTTTCTAAAAGGTTTAAGGGCGTGAAAAAAACCGAGTTAGAAAAAATCAGCGGCATTGTGGGTTTTGAGCCGGATGACACCAGGCTCTTCTCAAAAGCTTTTACGCATAAAACATTAGCGTTTCAGAAGGGCCTGCTAGATATGTCCAATGAGAGGCTCGAGTTCCTGGGCGATTCTGTTCTCAATCTTTACATATCCATAAGGCTTTTTGAGATATTCCCCGACGCTGCCGAGGGGGCGCTGACAAGGATGCGCTCCTATCTTGTGAACACAAGGCGACTGGCGAAATTATCCAAAGAGCTTGGCCTGCATGAAATACTCAAAGTGGGGGAATCTTTTGAGGGCGACCCCGCTGAACAGACATCTATTCTCGCCGACACTTTTGAGGCGCTCCTGGGGGCGGTCTATCTGAACAAAGGCTGGGAAGCGTCGGGCGCTTTCATAGAAAAATATTTTGACATAGAAAAAGCATCCGCCAAACTTGATTCAAAAAGCAAACTGCAGCAGATAGTGCAGAAGGAATCGGGCATCCTCCCGCAATACACCGTCGTGAAAGAGGAAGGCCTTCCCCATAAAAAACATTTCGTTGTGGAAGTGGAGTTCAGCGGCGCTGTGCGCGGCTCAGGGGAAGGGTCCAACAAGAAAAACGCCCAGGAATGCGCGGCGAAAAACGCGCTCTCAAAGATGGGCAACACCGATGACAGGAAGTAGCGAGTTTTAAGACGGGAAATGGAAAAAATTGAAAAAGCTCTTGAATTCAGGGATGTCGGGAAAATTTACAGGCGGAATCATTTTTTTAAAACTACTGAAACCGAGGCTCTGAAAGGTTTCTCTCTTGATATAAACAGAGGCGAGATATTCTGCCTTCTCGGGCTCAACGGGGCGGGGAAAACAACGGCGGTGAAACTTGCGCTGAACCTTATCTTCCCGGATTCGGGCGATATAAAAGTGCTCGGCGAAAAACCCTCGCCTGAAGTGGTGAGCCGCGTCGGCTATGTTTCGGAAAGCCCTTATCTTTTCCCCTATCTGACCGCCCGTGAACTTTTTAATCTCCTGGGCATCCTTTCCGGACTTAACAGCTCCCGCCGCGCGGAGGCCATGGACAGGATTTGCGATTTCCTGTCGCTGGGCGATTTTATAGACAAGAAGATAGGTGAATGCTCAAAAGGCATGCAGCAGCGCGTGCTGCTGGCGCAGGCGCTCATACACGATCCCGAGCTGCTGATACTTGACGAACCTTATTCAGGGCTGGATCCCGTGGGGATATCACAGATGAGACAATACATAGAGAAGCTGAACGCCGAAGGTAAAACAATACTCATGACCTCTCACCTGATAGCCGAGAGCGAGAAAATAGCCGCGCGCGCGGGAATCCTCAAAGCCGGGCGCATCGCGAAAGTCATTCCCGTGCTGCCGGGCCTTTTAGAAAAGGAATTTTTGGAGGCTGTTTTATGAAAGCTGTTTATAATGTGGCCAAATACACTCTGCTTGAGAACGCCAGGAGTAAATCATTTTCGCTGTCTGTTGTTTTTATAGCCCTCGTTTTTGTGTCGGCTTTTATTTTCGCGAAGCTTTCCGAGGTTGTGGAGATCCGGGCGATACAGGATATAGGTATGGGCGCGGTGCAGTTCTTCTCTTTTCTGACGGCTCTTTTTTTCGCCGTGAAGGTGGCTTTTGTGGAGGGTCAGAACAAAACCATATATCTTCCCCTGACCAGGCCTGTGAAAAGGAGCGAATACATATTCGGACGGTATCTGGGCATAATCCTCTCGGCGGCGCTGGAGATAGCCGCGATGGGAATGCTCCTGACGATACTCCTGTATCTCAAACAGGCCGAATTTGACGGCTTCTATTTTCTGTCATACTTTTTTATTTTCCTCAAGATAATGATGATAACGGCTGTGACGATACTCATATCGCTGGCCTCGACCAGCCAGGCCTCGGCCTTCATCTTCTCATTTCTCGTGTGGATAACCGGCCATTCGCTGGGCGAGGTGGAATTCCTGCTGGATGAGATGAGCCCGGCTATGGTGACGATGGTGAGGATATTCAAATGGATATTTCCCAACTATACGCTGCTGAACCTGGCGGATTACACGGCGGGGCGTTTTATGGCCGCGGCGGGCTATCTGCCGGCCGTCCTTTACGCCGTTTTTTATGTGTTTGCTGTCATGTGGCTGGCCGCGGCGGTGTTTGAGAAAAAAGAATTCTGATGAAACTGGCGCTTTCCGCTGTTTTTTTTATAGCAAGCGTTCTGATGCAGGCCCAGGCGGGGAAACATTTTACTTTCAGGAACACACCCGTCTTCTCAAAAGATTTTTCCGAAGTGGCAAGGTACAGCGATTTCTGGCTCGTCCTTTTCGGCCACCGACGCATTGCCGCGGACATCGTTTTCATACAAACCCTTCAATACTACGGCAGCATACACGAGGATGAGATCTCCGCGGGGGCGAAAGCCGAGCGGCGCGAAGGTTTCGGCACCGGCCTTGTCAGATATGACAAGCTTTTTTCTTATGCCCTCAGGACCGCCCGGCTGGACAGGAATTTTGAATACGCCGTCACATTCACGGCCGCGGCTCTGGCATGGGTGCAGAAGAGGGAGAATGAGGCCATAGCGCTTCTGACAGACGCCATAGATTACTGGGACGGCCAGAAAATGACCGTGCCGGTGTTCTATCAGTCTAGCCTTTATCTTTCGGCGATCGCGGTGACAAAGGAAAAAGGCATCGCCGAGGCCACGGAATATATGGAAAAGGCCGTCACCTATCCAGACTGTCCCGATATGGTGAAAAACATCCTGGGCGAAATATACTTCAGGGCGAAAGATTACAAAAACGCCGTCAGGGTTCTGGAAATGAATCTCGATTCAAGAGAACCCAATTACCGCCGCAAAGCCATAGAAAAGCTGGAAAAAATACACGAGTTGCTCATATCCGGTCAACAACGCTCCTGATAGCGGACGCTATCTGCCCTTGATTAAAAGCTGTAAAAGCAGTATAATGCTAATAAGCAGTAAAAGGGAGGCCGTGTTTTATGGTAACAGAAAAAACATATACGACTTTTGACATCAGTAAGATCTGCGGCGTTTATCCGACGACCGTGGCGAACTGGATTGACAAAGGTTCGCTAAAAGCATTTATCACGCCAGGCGGCCACAGACGGGTCGGGCAGGTCGCGCTGCTTAAGTTTTTGAAAAAATATAATGTCCCCGCGCCGCGGGAGATCATAGTTCCCGCCGCGGGAAAGCGTAAACGGATACTGGTGGTAGACGATGACAAACTTGTTCTTGAGGTGATTAGCAAAACTCTCTCCTCAGGGCCGGAAAAATACATAATTAAAACCGTAACGGACGGTTTTCAGGCGGGGCAGGCGCTGATTGATATGAATCCCGAACTTGTAATACTGGATATAAAACTGCCGGGAGTAAATGGTTTTGAAATCAGCGGGATAATCAAAAGCAGAGATAGTAATATAAAAATTCTGGCTGTATCGGGCTATGCCACGGAAGAAATCAGGAAAAGCATCTTATCCGCCGGGGCAGACGATTTCCTGGCAAAACCTTTTGAAATAAAGGAACTGCGGCAAAAAGCGAGGAGGTTGCTTCTAAAATGAACAAGATCAATTTTAAAAATCTGAAAATCAGGAGCAAAATGCTATTTCTTCACTTTATTTTTATTATTCCCGTATTTATGGCGTTAGGAAGCTGGCAGATATGGGTAATGAAAAAAGAATTGGCGGAAAAAAACATCGGCGGATTTTTAAGCGACGCCCGGGGCGCTATGGATTTTATGGGTTTCGCTATTTACACCGCCGCATCCAGCGTGCAGTCTTTTGCCGGCAGCCCCGTATTTGAAAATAATTATTCTTCCGCGGATAGGATCGCGAGAATGAAAGAATGGAAAAAACATCATTGTTTTCGTTCTGTATCATATTTTGATTCCCTTGGAACACTCATAGCCGACACCGATAACGCGGAACTCGGCAAAAAATATCCGTTAGAGGGTTTTTGGGATGATGTGCTTGCGGGAAAGTTAAGCAGCGGAAGTGATTTCCGTATCGATTCATCCGGAAAAATTCCGACGCTGTTTTTTGCCTGTCCCGTCACATCGGCGGGCAGAGTGACAGGAGCTGTTGTCGCCCGCTGTGATTTCAGCAAATTCGCGCATATCGTTCAAATAATAAAAGATGATAGGATCCATGTCACTCTTCTTGACAGAACAGGCAGAATAATTTATTCCGCATGCTCTCTGCAGAAAGAAATACCCGCCACCGGCGACGCGGCGAAAATTCCTGCCGTGGTAGAAGCCTGCGGTGAAAAGGATCTAGTGAAAATTAAAATAAAGGATAACGGCCCCGGTATTGACGAGAAAACGCGAAAATCTATTTTTGAACCCTTTTTTACGACGAAGGATAAAGGGACAGGGCTGGGGCTGGCAATTGTTTACGGCATAGTAAAAGACCTCGGCGGCAAGATACATGTTGACAGCAGGGAAGGAGAATATACGGAGTTTGTTATAGAGCTGCCCGTTGGAAAGCAAGTAGCAAATAGCGATTATGTCATATAGTAGAAAAACGAGGATAGGTCCGGGCGCGGAAATACAGTTCAAATCTCTGCGATATTTTCACAGCGCCCCACGGACACTCCAACCTTCGGTTGTCGGTGAGACGGAAGACGGTGAAAAATGGAGATAAATATATGAACAGAAAAATACTGGTTGTTGATGATGAAGGATCAATAAGAGAAGTTTGCGCCAGGATACTGCGGACCGCTAAATATGAAGTGGATACAGCTGGCGGAATAAGTGAAGCTATGGGAAAATTGAGATCCGCCGACTACGGGCTTGTTCTCACGGATCTGAGAATGGGGGAAGACCGGGGTGAAGATCTGATCAAGATGGTGAAAGAGAGATCGCCAGAAACGGGCGTAATAGTAATGACATGCTATGCGGAAACACAAAATGCCGTTGAATGCATACGCTCCGGAGCCGCCGATTATCTGCCCAAACCTTTTGAGATGGATGAACTTATCCGGGTTGTCGAAAGATTTTTCAAGACGAGACATCTGGAGAATAAAGTGAGCAGCCTCACTGATATTGTCGGGCTTTACCGGATCACTCTCGCTATAGGCAAGCTAAAACCTCTGGATGAGGTTTTAGACCTTATTCTGAAAACTGCCGAAGAACAGCTCGCCGCCGACGGGGGCTCTATAACTCTGTGGAACGAGGATGAAAAATGGCTTATCGTCACGACCGCGTGCGGCGAGGACAGGGAAAAAGCTCTCGGCAAAAAAATCCGCCTCGGAGAGAGGGTGTGCGGTTATGCCGCCGCCAAGCGCGAACCGGTTATTGTTCACGAGGAACTGAATAAAGACGCCCGTTTCAGGGGTGAAAAAACTTACAACGGGGTGAAGTCGGGGATAAGCGCTCCGATGATCCTTCAGAATAAGCTGATAGGCACTTTGAATCTGAAAAGAACGAAGACGGATAATAAATTTACTCAAACCGACCTTGAAAGAGCTTTTGTTCTCGCTCAGATCGCGGCCCTGGCGATTTCCAACTCAAAAATCTATGAAAAAATGAAGGGACTGTCAGAACTCAAAACGAAATTTTTGTCAAATGTGTCGCATGAGCTCAGAACGCCTCTTACGGCGATAAAAGGCGCAGCGGATTTATACGAAAAATTAGAGAACGATGAAGGCGGAAGAAAAAAAATCATGGCCATCGTCAAAAACAATACCATCAGAATGCTTGTTCTGGTGAAAGACCTTCTGGATGTGGCGGAAATAGAAAGAGACGTTATTAAATTGACAAAAACCGAAACGGATATATGCCTGTGCCTCGCCAACTCCATAGCCGCCGTTAGAAACAGGGCAGAAGAAAAAAATATACGCATTAAATACAAAAAGGACAAACCGCTTTTCCTCCTTTGCGACGGCGTCAGAATGGAACAGGTTTTTATCAATATACTGGACAATGCCTTAAAATTTTCTCCGGAGGGTAGCGAAGTTTCCGTCCGCGTTTCAGTTTCCGGTGAAAAAGCGGAAATAGTTTTTTCCGACAGCGGCCCCGGAATAATTGATGCAGAACGGTTAAAGGTGTTTGACAGATTTTACCAGACGGGGAATTCCCTTTTTCACAAAGCAAAAGGTTTCGGTCTGGGGCTCGCAATAGTTAAACAGCTTGTGAATAAGCATGGGGGGACAGTCGAAACACGCGCACGGGGAGCCGGGGAAAAAGGCACGGAATTCATCATAACTATGCCTCTGTTGCCGGGAACCGCTAAAAACAAAAGGGGAAAAACTTGAAGTTCCGCCGTAAGCAAACGCGTCACTTGCTATTCGGAGCGGGCCATATGAGTGAGGGGTTTTGCCTCGTTCCCGAAACGAATTGGCAGCGAACCGCATACGTGAGCGGCCGTCTACGGATAGCAAGCGACGCGTATGTTCTTGCTTATTTGATATTTTTTGCTTTTTTACCCGCTATGGCCTCGGCCTCCAAAACCGTTCAGGAAAAGGACGCGGCAGCTTTCTCGCAGGGGGAATTTAGCGGAACTCTCGCTTACGGTGACAGGATATACTGCGAAAACCGCTGGAGCGCCCTCAACGGCAATATAGGCGCTCTGACTAACGGCAGGGCGGCTTACGGGGACAAAGTGATCCTTTTCGGGGGAAAATCTTCCACATCCGCTATGGTATTGCACAACACTACATACGCTTTTAATCCGGCCTCGGGTTCATGGGATGAGCTAAGCGTTTCCACCGCTCCGTCCAAACGCATAAGTTTCGCCATGGAGGGAGACGGAAACGGCAAAATCGTTTTTTTCGGCGGTTATGACGGTTTGAATGTTTTTGACGACACATGGCTTTTTTCAGAAAACAAATGGTCAGGCGTGGCCTGCTCCACGACGCATCCTTCCGCCCGCATGGGCGCGGCATCAGCAAAACTTTCGGCGGATAAGATCATTCTTTTCGGCGGGAAAAACGGCCTCTCTATTTATTCGGACACATGGATCTTTAATATTGCGGCCTCGTCCTGGTCGCTTCTCAATCCGCCTCTTTCGCCGGCGGCGCGGGCAAACCATGCCATGGCCCCCGCGGGAGAAGGAAAAGTGCTGCTATACGGCGGTGAAAGCGGGAGCTATCTAAAGGACTGCTGGATTTATGATGACAGCTCCGCTTCCTGGGCGGAAATAGATGTTTCCGCCTCAAATCCGGGGCAAAGGAGCGCCGCGGCTATGGTTTATGATTCCGGGATTGAAAGAATTATACTGTTCGGCGGAGAGGTGGAAACGCTGGGCGAATACAGCTACAACAAAGCCCTGTGGATGTTTAATCCCGTATCTCCGGCCTGGACGCAGATTAGCGCCCTGAACGCCGATCCCGACAAACCCAATGGCCGACGTCAGCACATATTCTGCCACAAACCCGGATACGGCAATATTCTTTTCGGCGGCGACACGGCGGAAACAACTTTTCCGAACAATAAAATATTTTCCGATCTTAAAAAATATGTGATAAATTCGTCCGGCACTTACACGACGAAAATTTATGACACCGGCGTTTCGGTCAATCCCGTTGAATACAAAAGCTTCTGGCGTTATTTCGCCGGCGCGGGCGATATAAAATATCAGATCGCGGCATCATCCGATCCCGCCGGCCTTAGCTACACCGGGCCAACCGGCGCGGATTCCTATTACACCGACAGCCCTCTGACGCCGGAAACATCCCGCGACGGCGGAAGATATTTCAGCGTGAGGTTTTTTCTTTCATGCGTTCCCGGGAATGTTTCCTCTTTTTACTTATCCGAACTGAACATGAAATACAATCACCTGCCGGAGGATCCCGTTCTGTACGCGAATCCCATGAAAGACGGAGATTCCATTTTTCAGTCATCCAACGAGAGGGCATGGTTTTACTGGTTCAACGCCATTGACCCCGACGAAGATGAGCATTCGCACTCTTATGAGCTGCGGCTGTCAACATCGCCTGATTTCGGGCTTTACATCTCATCATCGGGCATTCCCTGCCAGGAAGGCATAACTTATTCTTACTACCATCCCGCTGCGTTTTATCCTGAGGGAAAATATTACTGGAAAGTGCGCGCATCGGACGATTACGGCTCCAGCGGATTCTCGGATGTGTGGAGCTTTTATGTTGACACAACGGCTCCTTCGGCTGTCACCGACCTGACAGCGGAGAAAATCCTTGACAGCCCCGGGTCGGTGTCGCTGTCCTGGACCTCAACCGGCGACGACGCTACGACGGGGGATATTATCGGGGGAGAGATACGCGTACAACGGAAAAAATGGATACCTCTCACCGTCTGGTACGCGGCGGGGCAGATTGAAAAAATAATATCCACCTCTGTGGCCCAGGGCGAACGGCGCTCTGTCATCATAGACGGCCTGGACGACGGCGCCTCGTATTATTTTGTCGTCGCCTTGAAGGACGATGTTATAGATACCAACAGGAATCTCGGCTCTATTTCCAACAACGCTTTTTCATGGACGCAGTCGCCTCCGGAAATATTATCCGTCACTTCGCCAGCGCAGTGTGATATCCTCTCGGGGACAGCCGGAGTATCGTATTCCCTTTCCGACGCCGACAAGCCGGAAGACGAAATCGCTGTTTCTGTGTACTTAAGCACAAATTCTATGGTTTTATGGCACGCAATCGCGTCTGATATCGCCGACGGCACGACATTTTTCTTCTTTGATACGCTGGCCTTCCCGAATTCGGATTTCTGCAATATAAGAGTGACAGCGTCCGACAGAGCGGGGCTGAGCGGCGAGAAAATATCGGATGTGTTCTTTATACGGAATCCCAATTATCCGCCTTCCGTTGAATTCACCGCGCCCGGGGAAAATGACAATCTGACAGGCGAGGTGTGGGTGAGCTGGGAAATAAGCGATGGCAATCCGACAGACACGCATTTAAGCAGCTTGAGCATATCAACAAATTCAGTGAACTGGATTATGGTCTCCGGGAATATTTCCGACGCCTATGTGCCATTCAACAGCCGGCTTTTTAAAGACGGGACATATTATCTCAAAATAGCGGCCCATGATTCGCCCGCAGACCCGCTGACGGGGGAGGCGGTAATACAGGTATCAATACTGAACGGCAACACGAAGCCTGAAGCTTTTTCTCTTATCTCCCCCGTCTCCGGCTCGGTCCTCAACAGTGAGGAAGTCCCCTTCGCCTGGAACGAAGCCGCTGACCCCGACGGAGACGCCGTCAGTTATGTTCTGTGTTACTCAACTTATCCCGATTTCGCGCAATCTGAAAGCGCCGAAACATCTCTCACCGTCCACAGCGCTACGATGGCAAACATGAACGATTATTACTGGAAAGTCAAAGCTATTGATTTCAGAGGGCTGGAAAGGGAGAGCTCGGAAATCTTTAATTTTACGCTCTGGCGAAGCAGTATGACAGCCGTCAGGACGGATCCCGCTAACGGCGCTTACGGCGTGAATATGACTTCCGTGACTTTTTATTTCAACAACCCGGTTTCCGCCGACTCCGCTACGGAAATTTCCGTAAGGGAATCGTCGCAGACCGTGGCGGTCACCTCCGAGATCACCGGCGCAAACAGTAATGTTCTCGTGCTGAGGCGGAATTTCTCATATCCAAAAACCATAAGCGTTTCAATAGCGGGGGTGAAGGACGCGGGCGAAAACGCCGTTTGCGGTGAAACGGAATTCGCCTGGAAAAATTTTATGCCGTCAAACAGCTTCGCCGTCATTGATTTTCCCGGCGATGATCTGACCGTCACCGTGGACTCGGCCTGTTTCGTGGAAGCCGCTTTTGTGGACATATCGAGAGACTATGCCACGGGCGCGGCCGCGCGGGAAAATATGAAAATGTCGCGCTCGGCGAAATTTACCGCTGATTACGGCTGGCGGGTGGAAGCCGTCGATCTCACCGGAAACACCCTGAGCCCGTTAAAAGCGCTGAAACTGACAGCCGGCTACACCGCGGACGGGGATTTCAGCCGTATAAGTCCCGATAATGTTTTCGCTCTGGAGTATGTGTCGGGGCAATGGACAAAAATGCTTTCAGCGCTGGGCGCTCCGCCTCTGCGGATGCAACATTTCAGCGCGCCCTCCGCCGTCCGCCACGGCGAACTTTCAGCGGCGGGACCGGGCGGCGACATCAGCTTTTTCGCCTCATCCGTTGGCCCTTATGCCCTGGCGGCCGTGAAGGAAGCGGCATCCCTTGCGCCGCCGCTCGTCAACAAACCCAATCCCTTCAGCGCAACGACCGAGATATGGGCGGACAACCCGTCCAATACGCCTGTGACAGTGGTGATATTCGCCCTGACGGGAGAAAAAGTTTACGAGAGGGTTTACACCGCCGCGGAAGCGTCCCCCGTTGTATGGGACGGACGGGATCTCGCGGGATTCAAACTCCCCGACGGGATGTATCATTTATCGGTGACAGCTTCGGGTAAGGAACACGGTAAGCTTTTGGGAATAATAAAATAAGGAGAACAAAATGAAAAAAGTGCTGATCGTTGAGGATGAAAAAGATATCGCCGAGATCATTAAGATGTCTCTTGAGATGGAAGGGTTTAACGCCGAAATAGCCCTGGACGGCCTTGCAGGGTTGGAAAAAATAGAATCTTTCAAGCCGGATATAATCATTCTTGACATCATTATGGAAGGAATGGACGGCATGCAATTCAGGAAAAGCATGACAAAAGATATTCCTGTTATTGTCGCCAGCGCCTGCGATAAAAACACGCGGTCAAAGGTGGAGTCGGAAATTAAAGTGAATTCCTGGCTGGAAAAACCCTTTGAAATAGACGAACTCGTCAACGAGGTAAAATTGCTGACAGGAGGTAAATGAACAGAAAACAGGATGCATTCGCTATCGCGGCGCTGTTATTATTTGCCGCCGGAGCGCGCGCCGTCAGCACGGGAGAGACGCTTTATTCCGTTCACGGAGCGCGCGACGAGGGCATCGCCGGATCCGGTGTGAGCTTTCTTTATCCGCAGATGGATTCCTTTTTTAATTCGGAGAATATTTCCGCCACAAGCTCCGAGCTTGACTGGGGCACCTCCGCACGGCGCTTAGATTACGCCAGGCCGGGCAAAATAGCCGCGGGCATATCTATCATACAGTTTCAGAGCGCCTCTTCCGATGTCCTTGACGAACTCAACAACAGCGGCGGTTCTTTCAGGCAGTCCGAAACGCTCCTGCGGCTTTCAGGCGCGACTTCTTCCGAACATTTGTCAGCGGCCTTATCTTTTGATTACATGAAACAGGCGATCTTCGGTTACAGCGGGTCCGCCTACGGCCTCGGCGCGGCTGCCGGCTGGATGCCTTTCGGCAGGGAAGTGCTGAGAAAAGAAAGGGTTTATCTGCCGCTTAACATAGGTTTTGCCGCGCAGAACATATTCGCTTCAGAACTTGACACGGGCATTGAGAGCGAAGCTCTCCCCCTGAACACCCATTTGTTCGTAAATTCCAACTTATTCGCCGGAGGCCTCTGCCTGTACTACAAAAAAAGCCTTATGGACACAGCTCTCAGAAACGAAGCGAGAACAGCCATGGGTATGGAACTGCGCATGTCTGATGAACTCGTCATAAGAGCGGGTAAAGACGATTTCGCCGTATCTTACGGCGCGGGCATCACTTTCGGCAGATTTTTTCTGGACATAGCCGCTATAAACGGAGAAAGCGGCTCGCGCATGGCCCTTAGCGCCGGATTCAAATTTTCTTACATATCCTCGGTTTCGGAACAGATCATAAGCGAAAAAGAAGCGGAAATAAAAAAACTGGCGAAGGAACTCGCCGTTCTCAAAGATTCTTCCGGCTCCATGACCGACGAAGAAAGGGACTGGCTTCTGAAAATGCTCGCGCAGATGCAGAAGGAGATGGCGATGAGAGATTTCGCCAAGGCAGCCTCTACCATCAACACCATCCTCGCGCGATATGATAATCTGCTGAAAGAAGGATCGGCGAAACTCACAAAAAGCGAAGCGCGGAATCTCGCCGGAAAAGCCAAATTATACATGGAGCAGGGGAATTACACCGAGGCCAAAAAGCTGATTATGGAAGCCTTGAATGTTCTGCGCGGAGATGTTTCTGTGGAAGAAATAAATTATCTCATTGACGCTTACGCCGCCGTAGCCGAGGGCAATTACGCCCTCGCCAGGGCCGTACTCGCGGAGGGAATTATTATTAACCCCGGAAGTAAAGAGATGATACAGCTGATGAAAAGGATAGACAAATTTATGGACATCGTGCAGGAAAAGGTAAAATGAAAAAACAGATATTATTCGCCGCCGGGTTTTTCTTTTTGTGTTCTTTCGCGCGGGGCTCGGATGATGACGCGTACAAAAAAGGCGTTGCCGCTTACATAGCCGGAAATTCGGATGAGGCGATGCTGCAGCTTTATAAGGCCCACACGGCAAATCCCGATGACAACAAAACCAAATTGCTTCTCGCCGAAGTTTATATAGACCAGGCGTCAAAGGCCATGGCCGCGGGAGATTATGTCGCCGCGTCAAAATATGTGCATGAGGCGGACAAGCTCAAGGTCATGGATGACAAAGTCATCAGGCTCAGGGAGAGCCTGAAAACGCTCTCGGAGAAAACTCCGGAAAAACCGCCCGTAGAAAAAATCATACAGGAAAAACCGCCGACACCGGTGAAAAAAACCGTTCAAAAAACAGTGGCAACGCCATGGGCCGGTTTCAGCAGTGGAAAAGCGCCTCAAAAGGCCGCGAGCGAACCCATAATCATAAGGGAACGGATCATAGAGCGTGTTTCTCCGCCGTCGAACTGGAAGAAACCGGCGGCCTTAGGAATAATTTTTCTTGCGTTTGTTACCGCTATAGCGCTTATTTTTTTCAAGCTCTATTTGAACGAGCGCGCCAAAGAGTCTGTTTTTCTTGAAGAAAAACTGGCTTCGGAAAAAAGGATACAGAAAGAACTGGACGCTCTCAAGGATTCGGCCGCGCATGTCAAGGCAGAACTCGCCGAGGAAAAAAAGAAGACGGCTCTGGCTGCCTCTCATGACCGAAAAAATTCGGAAAAAAACAAGAAAGATGAAAAAATAGATATCTTTTTTAAAAAAATGGAGGATTCCCTTGACTCCGTAAGGTCACAGCGGGACCGGGCGCGGGAGGCGGAAAAACCGGCTTTTACGACGAAAACAAGCTCTATCCCGTTAACAGATTTTCTGCCTGAATATACAGATATTCCTCTTGACGCGTCTTCCTTATCGGAAATGCTGGGAAGAGCCTCCGGCAACTCGGCGAGACTGAACCTTTTGTGGGCTCTCGGGAATAAAACCGAATTGAAGGCCGTGGAGACGCTGAAAGAACATCTGGATAAGGCCAAGGGCGAAGAATACAGAGAAATACTGAAGTCATTGAAGAAAATAGCGCTTCGTCCTGAAACGGCGCAAACGGTTAAAACGGCGGTTGAGAACATTTTTTCCGCCCAAAGACGCAAAGGCATAATCATTTAAACTAAGGCGGACTGTGGCCGCAACCAAATTTTTTGTAGGAGGGGTTTTCCAACAAATGAGCCAGCAGGCCGTTTGCGGCGTTTTTTTTAACAGAGCCATACTCAGCCATAGGCCAAAGGCTTAAATCAAAAGAAATGGGGAAAGCGGCGACCGCTGATTCCTGACTGCCGCCTGTGCGCCGTGGCGCAACAGACAGATTTAGAAAATAATTATAATTGTTAGTTTTACCCGAAAAATTAGTTATCCTGGGTGCGAAAAGTTCGTGAGCATTGTTAGATATGCAGTCAAAGTATTTTAATTACAGCGCATTTGTAGATAAAGTTAACATTTTGTATTAAACCGCAATGCCTCCTCGAATCGCTCTAAAAGTTTACATAATAAATATTATCGTAAGTTAAAATTGGGAGAAAGGGGCGTATTTAGGGCCCAAAACAAGGCCCGGCAATGGTTTTATATGGCCTGGTGTGCGCCTTTTGAAAAAGACGCTTCCCTCTCAAAGTTTCAGGTTTTCAGCCGGAATTGAAAACGGCGAATCAATCAGGGATTGATTTGAATTATCCAGGCGTTCTATAAAAGCCGAAATAAATGTCCTGTAAAGCTTCAGGGCTATGTCCTGATGTTCAAGAAGGATATGCTCGAGGTGATCCCGGTCAATTTGAAACAACACGGAGTCCGTAAGAGCCTGAGCCGCGGCGGATCTTTTCATTTTCCTCAACAGCGCCATTTCGCCGAAAAATTCCCCGGGATGCATTGTAGCGAGGTATTTTTCACCGGAAGATGCCTGAACGAGCGAATTGCGGCTTATTTTTATTTTACCCGAGATCACTATATAGAGATTTCTGCCCTCAATATTCTCCGAAAAGACTATTTGCCCTTCCCGGGCGAAGATTTTTTTACCCGCCCTGACGACAAACCTGAGGTCGTCGTCGCTGAATTCTTCAAATATACGGGTTTTTTTTAAAAAATCTATTACTCTCGCGTATGAGTTGATATGGTTATAGTCCGCGGATGATATCTTAGAGAAGCGCAAAGCCGTGTGGTAATGATCCTCCGCAAGGGTTGACCTCAGTTTCACGGCTTTAAGAGAATACTTTTCCTCCTCTTCAATGCTGAAACAGCAAAAGAAGGAATCCCTGTCAGGAAGCACTGTTTTCGTGTTTAAGGAAAGTCCTCCCGCCGATATATTTCTGAGGCGCGCGTCAAATTTTTTCGCGCGGGTCTCGTCGGCGTAAAGCTCAAAGGGAATACTCGCCCTCAAACGCGGCGCTTCCCTTTTCTCGCTCGTTACTTTCGCGGTTTTTCCCAGTTTTATAATCCCGAATTCCGCCTGTTTCCGGGGAAGAATGTTCTGCCCCAGGGCCTGTTTTATCTTTTCTGCGAGATTGCCCGCGAAATCTTTGTCCCGGGCATAATATAGAGCCGGGCGGGAGAATATGAACACGGGAATCTTTCTGTCTTTCCGGACAAGCAGTTTTTTAAAGGATCCATCCTTTGCCATGTTTTCCGAATCGGCGGAAAACATAATGATATTGACGATGTTTTTAGCGGCGAAGCCCGCGAATTTATCAAGATCGTCGAAGCTGAAATAACTGAACTCATAAACCGTCAGGCTTTGGATTATGGTATCATAAAGTTCCTTATCTTTGCCGATGAATACTATGGTATAAACATTCACGGTTTATTTTTTTTCGCCTATCAGTGAGAGCATTTTTTTGTGCAGAAGACCGTTGCTGGCGAGAATGCTGCGGTTTTTGCGTATATATGTCTCGTCGCATTTGATTTTCGCGTTTTTATAATCGGTCACGCGGCCCCCTGCTTCTTCTATAAGGATTGCGCCCGCGGCAATATCCCATGGATAGAGATTCTGTTCCCAAAAGCCGTCAAAACGCCCACAGGCCGTGTAGGCCATATCAAGAGCCGCCGAGCCCGGCCTTCTGATACCCTGCGACACGACAAGAAATTTCCTGAAAATCCGCAGGACTTTGTCCGGTTTTTCCCACACATCATAAGGAAAGCCCGTTGACAGCAGCGCTCTGGCTGTTTTTTTAACAGCCGAAACCCTTATATTTTTGCCGTTGAGGAAGGCCCCCTTCCCCTTTAGCGCCCAGAAAATATCCCCTGTCGGCGGATTGAGCGTTATTCCCAGCACAGGGTCGCCGTTTTTGACAAGCGCTATATTGACAGCCCATGTCGGGTCGCCATGAGCGTAATTTACCGTGCCGTCTATGGGATCTATCACCCACATGGTCCCGCTGAGTTTTTTGACCGTGTTTTCCTCGCAGAGAAAACCGAAATCGCCCAGTTTGGACAACTCATCTATGAGTATTCTCTCGCTTTTCTTATCGGCGTCCGTGACCGGATTGATAGCGCCCTTGTATTCGACGCTGATGTTTTTCTGCATGGAAAGAGCCGCGCGGCCCGCCTTCCTGGCGGCGGCAACGGCTTTTTTCAGTATAGAACCGGCGTTATTTTTTCTTTGCAACGGGATATGCTTTTATTCTGCCTATTTCAGGGAGTTTGCCGACGATGGGCGCGGCATAATCAATAAAGGCGCGCGTCACATCGTTTCCCGATCGGGAAATGAAATTAGCCGGCATTTCTTTTGTTTCTTTCGCCACATCCTTAAGCGGAACCCTCTCGTAATAAACAGAGTATTTTCTGCCTTTCCGGCGTCTTATGGCTATTGAACCGTCAATGTCGCCCGAAAGCGCTGTTTTCACGGCGGTTATTCCGACCGCGCGGGCCTCGGCGGCGTCGGCGGCGGAGACACTGCCCGGGAAAGACCTCTGTATATAACCGAAGGTGTCGGCACGGACGCGGCTTATGGATGTCTTGGCCTTTATTTCGGCGGCGAGAAGATCTCCCAAAGCCCCCGAACCGCTAAGCTGGGCATTGCCGTGAGCATCCACTTCCTTTATGAATTTGCTCGCTATGGGAATGCCTTTGCTGTCGGAAATACCCTCCGAAACAGCGACGACACAACGCCCTAATTTTTTATAAACTTTTTTGACATCATCCACGAATTTCTTCAAGCTGAAAGGCCTTTCGGGAAAATATATCAGATGCGGGCCGTCATCCTTATAGACTCTGGCCAGCGCCGAGGCGGCTGTGAGAAAACCCGCGTGACGGCCCATTATGATGTCTATTTTCACCCCTGGAAGAGCCCTGTTGTCGAGATTGTCGCCCATGAGGGCGCAGGCCACGAAACGCGCCGCCGACCCGAAGCCGGGTGTGTGGTCGTTTTCACGAAGATCATTGTCTATGGTTTTGGGGATGTGGAAACAGCGCAGCTCGTAATTTTTTCTACGCGCCTCGCTGTTTATTATGTGCACCGTCTCGGCCGAATCATTGCCGCCTATGTAGAAGAAGTATCTCACGCCGTATTTGTGCAGAACGCCGAATATTTTTTTACAATCGTCCGCTGTGGGTTTTTTCCTGACCGTACCCAGAGCCGAAGAGGGCGTGGCGGCGATCTTCAAAAGATTTTCTTTTGTTTCCTTTCCCAGGTTTACAAGATCCTCCTCAAGGATGCCCTTTATGCCGTGTACAGCGCCGAGGATAGATCTTATCTCTTTGTGCTTTTTAGCTTCAAGGACGGCTCCTGCAAGGCTCTGGTTTATCACCATCGACGGCCCGCCGCTCTGCGCTATCAGCATATTACCGGAAACGTTCTTTTTCATATCAGCCCCCCTGCCTTTAAGTTTTGAATTCGCCCATCTGTCTGAATTTTTTATACCTGTGTTCTGAATAATTCCTTTTTTTATTAATCGCCTCAAGAGCCGCCGCAAGGCTCTTTGAGAGTATCTCAAACTGCTTCGGCGGATTGAGATGCGCGCCGCCCATGGGTTCGGAGACGATCTCGTCTATCACGCCCAGCTTCAGAAGGTCCTGCGCGGTGAGTTTGAGGACCTTCGCGGCTTCTTCCGCCTTGGAAGCGTCCCTGAAAAGGATTGACGCGCAGCCCTCGGGTGATATGACCGAATACACGGAATTCGCCAGCATCATCATGTGATTGCTCACACCCAGAGCCAGAGCACCGCCAGAGCCGCCCTCGCCTATGACAACGGCAATAACTGGGATCTGCAATTGCATCATCTCTTCAAGGTTCACGGCTATGGCCCTTGCCTGCCCTCTCTCCTCGGCTCCGATGCCCGGATACGCGCCGGGCGTGTCAATAAATGTGAATAGTGGGAGCGAGAATTTTTCGGCGAGTTTCATTATTCGCAGCGCTTTACGGTAACCTTCCGGCTGGGGCATGCCGAAATTGCGTTTTAATTTTTCGGCTGTTGTTTTCCCTTTTTCCTGGCCTATGACGGCGCATCTGATACCGTTAAACTCGGCGAGACCGCCGATTATAGCGGCGTCGTCGGCGAACAATCTGTCGCCATGAAGCTCAATAAAATTCGTGAACATGCCCGCGAGATAATCGCTGAAAAGCGGCCTCAGCGGATGGCGGGCCAGCTGCACCCTCTGGAAAGGGCTGAGATTCGTGAATATTTTCCGCCGTGTTTTTGAAAGTTTTTCCCTGAGGGCGGTTATTTCCTTTTCATTTTTAATCGGATTGACTTCAAGGCCCTTGATTTTTTTCTCTATCTTTAACAGCGGTTTTTCAAATTCAGGCGAAAGCTCGCTCATTGTCTTTTAGAATGCCCCTCTGTAAAGTATGGAAAAAGTCCGCTGCTGCTGCTTATCAAGTTCTATGCGGCCTGCTTCGGAGATGTTCTCAAAAGACAGCATGAACTGCAGCCCGTCGACGACCTCATATTTTGCCCCGGCGTTCATACGGCAGAGATTCCGCCCCTGGCCCAGGTTAACAGCCTCATAATACAAACCCACCCTTGACGGTGTGTAGTTGAATCCGGCGAAACCGCCGAGTTTATCCATAAAACCATGTTCGGGGTCGCGGTCTTTGTTATTGTAATTCGTGCCTCCTGTCAGATAGAGATTCGGCAGAATGAGCTCTTTGGACATGACAAGGAAAGCGCCGAGAGCGTCTCTTGAATATTCTTTTTCCGAGTTATCCCATTCATAACCCTGCGCGTCATAGCCCAGAGCCACCGCCGGCATGAGAACGCTTTCTCTGAAAAGATCGAGCTTAAGATATAGAGAGGGATCACGCCCGTGTATCGTCTCAGAACCGATGAGATTGGCGATGTCCCATGAAAAACCCACGTTCATTCCCTGCAGCACACCGAAGACGGAGCGGGTCAGCATGCCCCCGTAGTTATAAACCCGGAACGACATATTGTACTCGCCGTAATTGAGGCACTCGCCGCTGGGTATATATATGATGCGCTCGGAATTTCCGGCGCACTCACTGCGCTGGGGAGCTCCTAAAAACAGCAGCGCGATAACAGAACCCAAAAACAATTTATTTTTCATAAAATTCACCTCCATGTTTTTTAATTCTATAAATATACTCGCCAAGAGTAAAGACTTAAATGACTGTATGTCATTTAAAAATCAAAAGTGAACCGTTTTTGTTAGATTTAAGAATCAAAAGTGAACTCTTTATTTTCCCCCTTTTTGATAAAAGGGGGAAACCGA
>PHAM01000028.1 GCA_002841685.1 Elusimicrobia bacterium HGW-Elusimicrobia-2
GTGTGCTGACAGGCCCCAGTGTCGGGCCGAATCTTGACACAATTGAGATCATCCGTCCTGAAACGCCCGCGGATAACGAAAATATCTTTCCCGGTACGGTGACATTTGACTGCCGCCTTTCCGGCGGCGGAGCGGGAGATTTGAACGGCTACAGTTCCTTTCAGGCCCAATTAAAATACAGCCTGAACGGCGGAGCGTATAAGATTCTCGCCATGACGCAGGACAGCGCGAGCGCCGACGGAAATTATTTCACCGTTTCCAGGCCTTTTGCCGCCGGGGATTATGTGTATTTCTATTTTGAAGGGCGTGACGGCGATTCTTCCACATGGGATGATTGCGGCGGGGAAACTTCCTATTTCAGCGTGGGGCTGCTTAACGGATGGCATTATCCCCCTGTTCAATTTAAAGCAGGCTCCGTTTTCCCCGCGACTTACAGATATCCGCTTATTCCTCTGCAGACACAGAGCGTTGACATATTCGCCGGCTGTGAATCGTCAACGGTTTCCGTTTCGCTCTATTACGCGGTCAACGCTTTGCCGCAAATGAACCCCGACGGTTCCGCCGCTTCCGGCAGCGTGAAAATAGATATTGGGAAGGAATTCTCGGTCGGAGCCGCAGAGGACGACAGGGAAGGGAATTACTTCACCACAAGGGTGTCCACCAATCCCATCCCCATACAGAATAACGAGGATACGGTCTATTACTTCATAAAAACACATCTGACAGGTTACCCGACGACATATCTGATAAAAGACGACAACAGCGCCGATAATTCCCATATGACGCCGGATGTCCCGGCGGTTAAAGAGAAGTGCTTCTCCTATACTGTCGGCGAGGTTGATTTGATAGACGCTTTTCATATCGCATCGCTGCCGGACAATCCGACCGGCACTCTTTTTATGAGAGAGGTTGTGGATGATTTTAACACTTTCGGCTGTTATCCCCACACCGCTCACGGCGCCAGAACCGAGACGGTAAACATTTACTTTGGAAAGACCGCCGACCCCGGCGATTATGACAGCGGCTCGGATGATCTGGACGCCACTCTTTATTTCAGGAATTGCGCGTTAAATGGCGAAGAGTATACAAGTGACAATAAATTCGCGCATAAGTCCACCTTCACATATTACAGCACGATAGGTTCAACCGATTACTGGCATTGCTCATTCGTCCAGCCGTCGGATGATTCCCTGCGTTTCAGGAGAGACGATATCGTGGAGTATTATATAGAGCTCAAAAAAGAGGGCATGGCAACAACCGTTATCTATCCCGGCGCGAACAACGGGGCCTCTCCCGACAAGGACGAGAACAGCGCCGCCATCACCGAGAGCATATTTGAAAAAACGGCATCATATAATAACTCCGCCCAGCCGAAATTCTGGTATCAGATAAAGAACTATCCGCCGATTATGCAGTACGCGTTATATCCGGCGGATTACGCGAATAATATTCTTTTGCCCGTCAATAAGTGCGAATTTAGCTGGTCGCCGGCGATTGATTACGACGGAGATTCCGTAGTCAACTATAATCTGGAAGTGTCAAAAGACATTGATTTCGCAATTATTATAACTTCGTCAGTATATACAACAGATACAAAGTTTCTTTTTTCAGGCGTTACCGAGGGGGCGGTTTACTATTGGAGGGTGAGAGCTTTGGACGATTACGGTATGAATAAATACGGAGCTGCTCCGTCGTCGGAAGGATGGGGCGACTGGTGCAATGATAATTCTCACTGGACATTTTTTTCGCTCGGCTCTGCGCAGGTGTCGTGGCTTTCAATGAGATACGGCCCGACGGGAACGGAAAATGTAATGGAAGACCTCGGCGACGGCACAATATACACCGATATAACTAATAGCGACGCCGTGCAGATAAAGTTTGACTTTCAGCCCACTCCGGCCGCCACGAAGGCCGAGGCGAGGGTTTATTATGCGATGAGCTCCTTGCAGTTCGATCCCGTTGTAACGATAGCGGATTCAACGAACACGGTGACGAACTCTTTCTTTTTTCGCGCGAATGATGTTGTTAACACGCCTCAGAACACAAACGGTGGGTTCGGCATCATGTCGCCCGTCGAATCAGGCAGCGTGTCCACAGCCACGATAACGATTCCCGCCGATGTGCACCGGAAAACGGGCTCGGGTTCTTACTTCTGGGTGCAGCCCTGCGCGACGGCCTTAGCGGAAAGCGCCACCAGCTGGATAAACGGCAAAGCCCGCTGTTACGCGATAAACGAGAACGCCGATGCAATCGTTACCGGCAGGGGTTTAAAAAACAGCGAGTTTCCCGCCGATTACAGCACCGCGCCCCCCGGGGTGGGGGATTCCAATGACGACACTATGGTTGACAATTATACGCCTCTCTGGCACGATCCGTCCGACCCGCTCATGCCCGGTTATCTGCTGAAGAATTATCTGACGCCGCAGAACGATAAAAAGCGCGTCAATTGGAATAAGCGCAGGCTCAACACCTCCAACGCTTATTTAACGGAAGGCACACCTGACGCGGCGGGGAATCCGGACATATACTACGGCGAGGATCCGGGCATATACATGAGGACGGCTTATCATGACCTCGGTTCCGGCGGCCTGGCGGCTTCCGGCTGTTCCGTCGTGATGTCTTACAAAAATAATTTCGTTGACGCTAAAACGGCGCCTCTCTCTTATGAAGGCGTAAATCTTTCAACTTCAATGAGTCCCTATGAGCTGAAATACAGCTTTCTCAAAGCCCTTGAATCAAGCGACGCGAAGAATATGCCGGAGAACGCCGAGATCCAATATTACTTCAAGCTCAGTCAGGGGAATTCCGGCATAAGCTATCTCTGTAAAAACGTCGACGGAGCGCAGGTGGTGGATTCGGAAGGTGTCGCCCAGGCGAATCCTTTCACATATCATGTGCTCCAGGACGATTACACGAGGCCTTTTGTGTGGCAGGAGCCGAAGCCCTATGCCACGATCGGCGACAGCGAAACTCTCTGCGGCAGGAGCGTCGGTTATGTTATGGTGGAAATCGGTCTCGGCGACACCGCCGACGGATGTATAACGCCTGTTCCGGGCGGGGCGAAACTGGGACCCTTTAACACCTGGCCCGGCGGCTGGGATGACGCTATAGCAAACGGGCAGGTTGAATATCTTGTGGGCGATGCGGGCGGGACAGATTTTACGGGATGGGATCCCTTCAAGACAGGCGCTTACAATGAAACGCTCACGGATTTTTATGGGAATAATGTCCCCGCCGTCAATGTTTCAACTATCGCCGCTAATAGCGATAGCGGTGTTGTTTCCAGCGCCCCCGATAATCTTGATTATAGCGTGTCAAACAGATGGGCTCATCAGACGCTGTGTTATTTCGCGTATATGGCAAATCCTGATGAATGTTCTGATGCTGGTTACAGGCGCACAGGAGCGACAACATTCAACAAAAAACAGCTTTTTGAGATTAAGAAGGTGGATTGCGCGGACGGATACGGCGATGAGAGCTCGGATCATAATCTTGGCGGCGTGGAATGGGATGCGGCAACGACAATAATCGGCGTTGCCGTTATGGCTCCAAAGACCCTCGGGGTTAACGGCAACTGCGAGTGGTACGCGAGAATCCCCGTTCCGCCGAATGTTGAGGAAGTGCCATTCCTCTATTACAGGATATGGGCCTGCAACGGTGACGCCGACCCTCAGGCGCACAACACCGAGCGCGGCGGCGGCGGCGAGATCGCCAGTACTACCAATACGGGCTTTAACGGAGGGACTTTCGGAAGATCAATAGATGACCCGTATCTGTCGGAATTTCCGTCAGGGGTCCCCGAGCCCGGGAAAGCCGGGGGCAGATACCGCGACAGGGATTACGGCTGGGTGACGCGTTCGCTTTTCGCAGGCAGGGTAGCCAAGCCCGCTCAGGTGCGGATAACGGCCATCGTCAACTACAGGAATACGCAGCGCCAGGTGACAGCCTTTATGAAGATAGACGGGGCCACGAGAAGGCCCGCGGGTATAATTTCCATACAGGTCAACACACCCAAAATGTCCAGTGACTGAATATAGCGGCTGTGGAAAATGAGTGTGTAATTTGGTAGAATAAACACTTATGAGAAGCAACAAAAAAGGCGTAACGCTTGTTGAGCTTATGATCACCGTGTCGGTGATACTGCTGGCTCTTGTGCCGCTCCTGCGGCTTTTTATCAACGCCAACAGAGGCAACCAGCATCTGGCTCAGATGACGGTTGCCGAAAATATCATACAGCAGACCTTTGATGAGATAAGCCGGCTGAAATGGGACGAGAACTGTGAATTTACCGGTGACCATAAAACAGGCACGACTCCGCCGCTGGGTACTGATACCCCGGAAACACCCAATGACAAGACAACTTTTGACGATATGGATGATTACGCGACGATTGACGATATTCCGCGGTATATCTCGGGGGATATTATCCCGGGTTACGAGGCCTACCGGATTTCAGTTAAAGTGGTGTATGTTGAAAATCCCAGCTCGGGCCCTCCAACCGAAAACCTGGCGGCGCCTACGGATTTCAAGAAAGTGACGGTTCGTATCTCATGGAAAGGCGGCGGCGCCAACAGCGCGACGGTGAAGACCAAAACGCGCATATTCTACAACGGCGTGGATTATACCAGATGATGAAAAAATCTGAAAAACACAGAGGCGCTTTCACTCTCGTGGAGATGATGATAACCATGGCTATCCTCGCCGTAATATTCATACCGCTTGTGAAAATAATGATGTCGGCAACAAAGACATGGTGGTTCGCGAGAGCCAAGATGACCATAGAGCAGGACGGCAGAGACGCTCTGTCCTTCATAAACAAGGATTTTCAGGGCGCTTACAGATTTTCAATGGGAAATCTTCTTTATAATGCCGGTTTTGAGGGATATTATCTTGATATAGATGACAGGCCGCAACCTTCAATATGGCCGAAGGCGGATTACGGCGATGTATTTTACAACCGTTCCGCTTCAACCGCCATTGTCGCTTCCGGCTACGCTTCGGTGACGCTCATGGCCGCGAATATGCCGTATACTTATACCGGCCCGGGAGGCGGGGGCTTTGAGATCAGGGGCGGAGCAGGCGGCACCCAGGTGATGTTCGCTTTCAAGGCCAAGGCCTCAACAAATGCCGTTGTCGCCACCGATGTCACGGGTTCGGTGGAACTTTACGGCGCCGTGCAATTCAGCACGGGTTCGGGAGTCGGCATCTCATCCACAACATGGACTGAATTTGTGAAGGTCAGCACACTCACTCCGTCGGTGGAGTATAATGTTGTTTTTAAGACGACAAACGGCGGCGTTATCATAGACGAGGTGTCGGTCAGGCCAGTGAGTTCCCTTCTTTATGATTTCCAGTTGGCGGCGAATGTGACAAACTATATGTATGTTACGCAGACATCAGGCGGAGCTCCCGGTGAACTTGAATCAATGTTCAAGATAGGGGACAGGGCAACTAAAAGCGGAGATATCATAAAAAGGCTGAACTGCTACAGTGTTGACTATGTGTCGGACGGGTCCGAATGGGGAATAAACGCGCGCTTTTACAACGCGCTGGCCGAAAACTTACGGCATCTTGAGTTCAGGCTTGATTCCGCCGATCTGGAATCGGACGGCACGAACGCGCCGATCACCATAATACTGCAGATGGGGGCGAAGGTCAGGGGTGATAAATACGGAGACCCCACGACATTCACCATCAGAAAGACGGTGTATCCGAGGAAATAAAATGTTAAAAAAATTAAACGGCCGGATCTTCGCAAAAGACGCGCGGGCGGGGCAGTCCATCGTGCTGGCGGTGATAACCATTACTTTTATGGCGGGAATAGGTTATGCTCTTGTTATGTGGTCGCGGGCCCAGAGCCGTCAGGCGGTGCAGAAGGAACAGCACGGTTCCGCCGAGGAAATAGGCAAATCCTGCATTGACCAGGCCGTTTATGAGATAATGTATGGCGCATATTCCGGCGCCGGCGGATATACATGGGGTGATAATAAACTTGCCGGCGGTGATAATGTCTTGTTGCAGATGACGCTCCCTGACGGAACAACAGTGGGCGTACTTATAGAAGAAATAGGAGATATCGCCATCGAGCCTTAGAAAAAGAAAAAGGGGACGTCCTTAATAAAAATAAGGGGACGTCCTGAATATTATGAGGAGAGAAAACAAATGAAATCATATATACTTGGTGTTGTCATAGGCCTTCTGCTCGTCGTGGCCGCCGTTTTTACTTTTAAGAAAATGACATCTATCCCGCCCGCCAAACAGGCCAACGCGGCCATAGAGATGACGCGCAAGGCGCTTGACTTTGAGAAATCCGGCGATATGAAAGCCGCTGTAAAGATGTACAAAAAAATAGTGAAAAAATGCCCGTCTTCCGGCTGGGCGGAACTTTCTCTTTACAGGGTTTTTGAGATACACGCCTCCGAGGATAAAAAAAAGATGATAGAAACGGCCGACTGGTATCTTAAGGAGTTCCCCCGGAAAAGAGGCAGCGAGATAGCCACCCGTGTGGGGGAATATTATTTTCTTGAGAGCGGCTCTCCGGAACGAGCGAGAAAACTTTTTCTTCACGCCGTGAATCTGGCCACTGATCCTCAATGGACGATCCGCGCGCGGGACAGGCTGGCGGATTTTTATTACAGGCAGGGTGAGTTTGATAAGCTGATAGAGATGAATAATCATGTTATAGAAAGCCTGGGAGATAAGGTCAACGCGGACCATTACAGGATACTCAATCTGAAAGCTTATTGGCGCCAGGGCGCTCAGAAAAAGGCCTATGACGAGGCGAAGAAGATAAAAAACAATCAGCAGCCCGTCGTGAAAAATGAGATACTTTACTGGAAAGTCCTTTCAAAGTTTGAGCCTAAAAACGCCGAAGCCCTGATTTATCTGGGCGACGCGTACAGAAGAATGGGTTTTCAGGAGCAGGCGAAGACTTACTGGCGCGCGGCCGCGAAAATAGCGCCCAAAAACGCCGAGATCCGGAAACGGTTAAAAAGCAAATGAAAGCATGGGGTTTTCCGAGCGCCGTCAAAAATACGCTTATGCGGAAAAAACATTTTTTTTTTACGCTGGCGCTCATCATTATAGCCTCCGGCGTCGCCCTTAAAAGACACACATTTTCCAGGCCGTCCAAAGGCAAGGAAGCGGGCGTGGCCAAAACCGCTGCCGTCCCGGAAAAAACAGGCCTGGACATCATAAAACAGAGGATAAAGAAAAAAAAATATATTGAGAGCGAAGCCCTGTTGAACGATTTTCTCAAAGGAAAACACAGTAAGGAAGACAAATACGAGGCGAGATTCGCGCTGGGCTATGTCTATCTTTCTCTGGGACAATGGAAGAAGGCTTTTGTGGAATTCAAGCTTGTCGCGAGCGCCTCTCCGCCCCACAAAAGAAGTCCCGACGCCACTTATATGGCCGCGGAGCTGCTGGATCAGAAATTCGCTGACAGGGAAAAAGCCGTGGAGTATTACGAAAAATATGTGGAAAAGTGGCCGCAGGGCAGGCTTGCCCGGCGGGCGATGAAAAAATTGGGGAGTAATTAAGAGGTTCCCCTTTTACAAAAAGGGGAATTAAAGAATATAATCAAAAGAGGGGATTGAATATGAAAAAAGCGCGGCGAAAAAATTGAATATACTGGTCACAAACGACGACGGGATTCTTTCCGAAGGTTCGCTGCCCCTCATAGACGCCCTTTCGGAATTCGGACATGTTTCGGCTGTGCTGCCGGACAGGATGAGGAGCGCCTGTTCTCATTCCATATCTTTGCACAAGGCTCTGCGTCTGAGGAAGATCAGGAAAGATGTCTATGTTTCCGACGGCACGCCTGTTGACTGCGTGAGGCTGGGGATATTGAGGGTGTTCAGGGACGATGTTGATTTTGTGATCTCCGGCATCAACGCCGGCCCCAACATGGGCGATGACCTCAATTATTCCGGCACGGTCGCGGCCGCGCGCGAGGCGGCTTTTATGGGCGTGAAAGCCGCAGGGGTGTCTCTCGTCGTTAAAAAAAGGCGTGATTTCGCCGCGGCCACGGAAGTGCTGCGGAAAATTTTTCCGCAGCTTGTAAAAACAAGATTGTCGCGGGGCGCGTTTTTCAACATAAACATTCCGGATGCCGCGCCCGGTAAAATCAAGGGCGTTAAAATCGTCAGTCAGGGCCGGCGGATCTATGACAGGGCCGCTATTAAAAGGATAGACCCGAGAGGTGACAACTACTACTGGCTGGCGGGTGAGAAGCTGGGCGGTTTTATGATAAAGGGCACGGATATTGAAGCGCTGGAAAATAATTATGTCACCCTTATGCCGGTGACGCTGGATCACACATCCCACGCCGACTTAAAAGCGCTTCGGGGCAGTGGTTTCAAGCTGTGACGGCTTTTTTACTTTATGTTTAAATTAGTTTCGCCGTGGCCGCTCTCTCCCGTCCAGAAGAAGGCTTCGGAAAAACTTTTCAAAGGTCTTTCTCAAAAGGATCATCCTCTCGCTCTTATGGGTGTGACGGGATCCGGAAAAACTTTTACGCTTGCCAGGGTGATAGAACAATGGGCTCGTCCGGCACTCATAATATCGCACAACAAAACTCTTGCCGCGCAGCTCTACACCGAGTTCAAAAGTTTTTTTCCTCACAGCGCCGTCTGCTACTTTGTTTCTTATTACGATTATTATCAGCCGGAGGCCTACATACCGTCGTCCGACACTTACATAGACAAGGACGCTTCAATAAACGAGCAGATAGACAAGCTGCGGCTCCAGGCGGTGGCGGCCCTTTCGTCAAGACAAGATGTTATCGTGATAGCGACCGTGTCCTGTATTTACGGACTGGGTTCGCCGGAAGACTGGTCGGAGATGGCCTTTGAAATTTCCGCGAACCAGAAGATTTCCCCATCGGCGGTCGCGAAAACTCTCTCGCTCATACAGTACAGCAGAAATGATATTGATTTCAGCGTCGGGTCTTTCCGCCTTAAAGGCGGCACGATGGATATTTTTTCACCCGCCTCCGCCAACCCTTTCAGGATAATGTGGAAGGGCGAAAGCGTGAGCAGGATCTATGAATTCGACCCTCTCACCTACAAGGCGGTGAGGGATATGGAAAAACTGCGGGTGTTTCCAGTCAAATTTTTTGTCACAAGCAAGGCCAGGTTAAAAAGAGCCATTTCCGGCATAAAAAAAGAATTGAATGAACAGCTCTCTCATTTCAAGAGCGGCGGGAAACTGCTTGAGGCGGAGAGGCTCCGCCAGAGGACGCTCAACGATATAGAGATGCTGGAAGAGACGGGTTATTGCCACGGCATAGAAAATTATTCATTACATCTTTCGGGCCGCAAACGCGGCGAGCCGCCTTACTGCCTTATGAATTATTTTCCGCGGGATTATCTGACGGTGATAGACGAATCGCACGTGACGCTGCCGCAGCTGAGAGGCATGTGGGCGGGCGATGCCGCCAGGAAAGAAAATCTCATTAAATTCGGTTTCAGGCTGCCCACGGCCGCGGACAACAGGCCTCTGCGTTTCGGCGAATTTGAGGCGATGACGGAAAAAGTCATATATTCTTCGGCCACGCCCGCGGTCTGCGAATTGAAAAAGAGCAGGAATTTTCTCGTGGAACAGCTCATAAGGCCGACGGGGCTGACGGATCCCGAGATCTTTATCAGGACGATGGAGAACGCTCCCGCGGATCTTGAAAAAGAACTGACGACACTGAAAAAGAATAACGAGAGGGCTCTTGTAATAACGCTGACGAAAAGAATGGCGGAAGACCTGAGTTTTTATTTCATATCCAAGGGGATAAAAACGCATTACCTGCACAGCGATATAGACACGCTGAAGAGGATAGAGATACTCAACGACCTGCGGCGGGGGAAGGTGGACTGTATCGTCGGGGTGAATCTGCTCAGGGAAGGCCTTGACCTGCCGGAGATAACCCTTGTGGCCATACTTGACGCCGATAAAGAGGGCTTCCTGCGCAGCCGCACATCCCTTATCCAGATATCAGGCCGGGCGGCGAGGAATATTTCAAGCCGTGTTATTTTCTACGCCGACAGCGTGACGAATTCAATGAAGAGCGCCATGGATGAGATGGCGCGCCGCCGCGCTCATCAGGTGGAATATAACCGCCGTCACAAGATCACGCCCAGATCCATACAAAAGATCATTTCGCTGGACACGGAGCTGATCAGGAAATCAAAAGACGGCGCTTACGGCCTGTTAAAAGAAAATCTGGACAAATTCACCTCCTCCAGCCCCGATCTTCTCAATCAGCTGAAAAAGGATCTGCGCGAGGCCGCGGATAATCTTGATTTTGAGATGGCCATCATCCTGCGCGATAAGATCCTGTCACTCGGCGGAAAGATCAAATAGCGAAGAGTTTTTTGACAGTTTCTGTTTTTTTGTTTTGATATTTGATAGAATAAATGGATATGAAATGTTTAAAATGCGGCAAAGAAAATAAAAAGAACGCGGTTTACTGCAAATTCTGCGGAGAGAATCTTCAGACAGCGGAACAGCCTTTGACGGTGGCTTTCATGCTGAAATCACTTTTTGTGATATATTCGCTCATCTTTACCGCCTACATGCTTTATCTCGCCTTTGAGAAACCGGTTCAGGCATTTGTCAACAGCATTGCCACAAAATAAATCCATCCGCCGGCTTAAAATAGGTATAACAGGAAAATTCGCCTCGGGGAAAAGCGAGGTGTTAAAGATATTTTCCGAATCCGGTTTTTTCGTCTGTTCCGCCGATGAAATAGCGCACATGCTTTTAGAACGGGGAAATCCTGTTTCTGGCGAAGTTTTGAATATCTTTGGTTCCGGTATCCTGGACACCATGGGCTACATCAGCAGGCAAAAACTCGGAGAGCTGGTTTTTAATTCAGAATCCGCGATGAGAAAGCTTGAAAACATAATGCATCCGTCCATCAAAAGCGAAATGAAAAAAATCCTTGACGCTCATCCTCTCTGCGCCGCTGAAAACGCTCTCCTTTTCAAAATGGGGATGAGAGGCTGTTTTGACAGAATAATTCTCGTGAGGTGTTCTGATCCGCAGCGCGAAAAAAATATAGCGGAAAGGGTTATTTCCCCGGCCCTCGCGAAAAATATTTCTTTCTTTCAGGAAGACGGGTTCTATCCCGGGGCCGCCGCGGATTTTATCATAGAAAACAGCGGCGGGCTTGCGGCTCTGCGGAAAAAAACAAAAAATCTGATAAATTCGCTTTTGAATGAATAATAGGAACCGTCACCATTACTCATTTACTAAAATCGCTAAATATCTTAGAATTGCGGGTAATCTGTTTTTCGCGCGCACGAATTGCGGATAATTTACGAATAGGCGTGGAGGTGGCTAATGATGAAAATTGATAATGAGGATAATTTAAGGGCCAGGATAAAAGTTATAGGCGTGGGCGGCGGCGGCTGCAACGCCATTAACAGGATGATCAATTCCAACATAAAGGGTGTTGACTTTATAGCGGCCAACACTGACGCGCTCGCTTTGAAGCAGTCCCTGGCCCCGTACAGGATACAGCTCGGCGAGAACAGCACAAAAGGCCTCGGAGCCGGCGGGAATCCCGAAATCGGCCGCACGGCCGCGGAAGAATCCAGGGATGTTATAAGGCAGGCCCTGCAAGGCGCCGATATGGTTTTTGTCACCGCCGGTATGGGCGGCGGCACGGGGACGGGCGCGTCTCCGGTTTTTTCAGCCATGGCCAAGGAGATGGGGATACTGACGGTCGCCCTGGCCACAAAGCCTTTCAGTTTTGAGGGCTCGGTCAGGATGAAACAGGCCGATGCCGGTTTTAAAAATCTTGAGGGCACCGCTGACACGATACTGATAATACCGAACCAGAAACTTTTTACGGTGATAGATAAGCGCACACTCATAGAAGCGGCCTTTAACACCGTTGACGATGTGCTCCGCCAGGCCGTTCAGGCGATAACGGATATAATCACTTCACAGTCGGTTATCCAGGTGGACTTCGCGGATGTGAAAGCCATAATGAAAGACGCCGGCAAAGCGCTCATGGGCATAGGCGAGGGAAAGGGCGAGAAGAGGACTCAGGACGCCATAAACCGCGCCATGGACAGCCCTCTGCTGGAGAATATCTCCATAGAGGGCGCGCGGGGGCTTCTGGTGAATATAACCGGCAATCCGCAGAATCTGACGATGTTCGAGGTGGCGGAGGCGATGGAGATCGTGAAGAAGGAGATATCAAAGGAGTGCCATGTGTACTTCGGACAGACTTATGATGCTTCCCTGGAGGACGATGTCAAGGTGACGCTCGTGGCGACGAATTTTGAGGAAAAATCCGCGCGGGACGACACGAAACCGGATTATTTTGATACGCAGTTTTCTGCTCCGGAAGAACCCGACGCTGTTGATGTGCCGCCGGCCATGCGGAAAAAAACTTACTGATGAAGATCAACAAATTATTTGAAGAAATGATAAGAAGGGGGGCCAGCGATCTGCATTTGCGGGCGGGGCTGCCTCCTGTTTTTAGAATAAAAAAAGAACTTGTCAGGACGGATTTTCCCCCCATGAGCAAAGATGAGATCGCCGAAAATATCCTTGATGTGCTGGATGTAAAAAGCGCCGCTGATCTGAGGGAAAAACTCCAGTGCGATTTTTCCTACGCGATACCCGGACTGGGCCGTTTCCGCGGCGCGGCGTTCTATCAGAGGGGAACCGTGGCGGCGGTTTTCAGGGCCATCCCCGACGCTCCGTCTGATTTTGAAACGCTGGGATTGCCGAGCTCGCTTCAAAAAATAACCGAAGCCAACGACGGCCTTGTACTGGTGACGGGCCCCGCGGGCCACGGAAAATCCACCACTCTCGCGGCGATGATCAGCAGCATAAACAACAGCCGTCACGCGCACATAGTAACGCTGGAAGACCCCATAGAATATTTTTTCAAAGACAATAAATCAATCATAACACAGAGAGAGCTCGGCGGAGATATGCTCTCGTATATGGACGCTCTCAAAAACATCGTGAGGGAAGACCCTGATGTGCTGCTCATCGGCGAGATGAGGGATATTGATACCATTGAGGCGGGTATTTCGGCCGCCGAACTGGGTAATCTTGTTTTTTCCACCGTCCACACGATAAACGCTTATCAGACCATATCGCGGATAATTGATTTTTTCCCCATTTCGCACCAGAACCAGGTGCGTCTGCAGCTTTCCGAAACTCTCAGGGCGGTCATTTCCATGAGGCTCATGAAAAGCAAAGACGGGTCACGCATGATGCCGGTGTGCGAGATCCTGGTGAACACCGAGGCTGTTAAAAAACTTATCGCCGAAAACGAACTTTCCGAAATTTATGATCTCATGGCCAAAGGCGCTTATTACGGAATGCAGACTTTCAATCAGGCGTTCTTCGGCCTTTGCGAAAAAGACATTATAAGCGAGGAAGACGCTCTGGCTGTTTCAACAAACCCTGAAGAATTCAAGCTATACATGAGAGGCGTGGACATTACCACTGCGGCGACGGGTTTCAGCGAAGGCGAAGGCCCCGGTGACCGTAAGTGCCAAACCCCGGGTATCAAAAGGAATTTTTAATGGCGCTCCGCGCGGAATAATTCATGGGGAAAACAGTCACTGAAGATTTTGCGGATTTCTCCAAATGTCTCGGCTCCGGAGTGAGTGCGTTATTTTCTTTCCGGGCCAGCGGTGATATGAAAGACAGCGCGAATATGGAGGCCTTCGCGAGAAGGCATTTCTCCGGCGCTGTGCCTGTTTACGCCGGCCAGTCGCACGGCACGGTTTTGAAAGAGGTTGATGTACAGACCGTCAGCCCGCTGGCGAATGTTGACGCTCTTGTCACCCGCGACAAGAGTGTGGTGCTGCTTATTTACACGGCCGACTGCATACCGGTGTATTTTTATGACGCGCAGGCGTCTTTCGCCGGTATCATACACGCCGGATGGAGAGGTATTTCAAAGAACATAATAATTTCAACGATGGACAGCATAGAAAAAAAATACCCCCTGCATATGTCTTCACTGAAAACGGTGATAGGCCCGGGCATCTGCCGCCGGCATTTTGAGGTGTCGACGGAGCTGGCCCATGTTTTCCCGGAGATCTATGTGAAGAACAAAAAAGGTAAAAAATTCGTGGATTTGAAACTAATAATAAGGCAGCAGCTTGAATCTTCCGGGGTCAAGCCGCAGAATATCCACGATTCGGGGTTTTGTTCTTTTGAGGACGAAAACATCTTCTCATACAGGAGAGACAAATCGCCGGAGAGAGGATGCGCTTTTATACGGCTGCTTTGAGATCTAAACCTGTTTCAATTCTTGTAAATTCATTGTATAATCAAAGTATGGCGGTATTGAAACACAGCTCATCGGTCGGCGTTCGCGCCCGCGGGCGAAAGCGCGCGGGTTTCACATATATAGAAGTGCTGCTTGCCGTGACAATTATAACCTATGTGTCCCTGGCTTTCATACAGACGCTGATGAACAACATAAAAGCTGAGAAGCTCACGAAATATAAAACAATGGCGTATAATGAGGCCGTGAACTGGATAGAAGACAGCAGGCGTAACTTTGATGCCGATGTTTTGAGCACAACAACTTTCACTACGGTTCAGACGGGCGAGCTGGTTCCGGGAATGCCGTACAGCATGGAGAAAGAGATCACACTATCGTCTCTTGGAGAAAACGGCCAGTATAAGACGATTAAGGTGAGGGTCTCCTGGACGGAAAGAGGCGAGACCAGGGAAATTAATTACGCGACGATAAAGGCAAAATATGATTAATGACCGAATAACCACAGGCCGGGGGAGGGCGTTTAAGCCTGCGCGCGGGTCTGAATCCGGGGCGTCTCTGGTGTTCGCTCTTTTCCTCATGCTCTTCCTCACGCTCATATCTTTTTCACTCGTTATGCTCATTTCCCATGAGGTTAAAAGCAGCACCAAACTTTATCTTTCACAGCAGGCCCTTTACGCCGCCGAAGCCGGCGTTGAAAGAAAGATAGCCGAGCTCAAAGAAGAATACTCTTCGGATATAGCCCTCACTGATTTCTTCGGCGCGCAGTATGAGGTAAGTGTTTCGGCGGCTGGAACTGACCAGTTTGCAATTGTTTCAAAGGGATATGTTCCGAATAAGGCCTCGGCAAAAGAAGCGAGGGCGGTGCAGGTTACAGTTCTCGTTACTCCCGGCGCGCCCGAGCATGCGCTCGGTTTTTCCGGAACAGGAACAATAGGAGCTAATTCAACAATTTTCGGAACAATCAGGTCAAATAGCATAATCACCATCGGCTCTAATGTTAAAATAACGGAAAGCTCGCTAGGCAAGGGCGATGCTTCTGTTTTTACCGCCCATAACCCGCAAGACAGCGGTGTTACATCCATAAATCTGCCGGTTGGCGCCAGTCTGGAATTTCTTGTACCCGGACAGTTTATGAGATGCAGAAACAATTCTTTGGTTGCACCGGATTCGCATGCACGCCAAAGTCCTGACGGTACCGACCAGATTTTTAGTGAGGCGCGTGTCAAAGCCACTAACGCCCCGACCATCGTTGAAAATGATAATTCTCCCGCGACGGATCCGCTTGATATTCCTTCAGCCGATCTGGATGCGCTTTTGGAAACTGCGATTAATGTGACAACTTCCAATTACATCAGTGTAATTAATGGCGGTGATCTGAATCAGCCATGGGTATTGTCGGCAGAAGACGAGACTGGAATTTTTTCTCTTCTAGCGAATATGAACTGGAATCCTGATGGAGGAACATATAATTTCACCAGAGGCGTTGAATTCAGGTCTAATTCCAGTGTTGGCGCCGGTGAAGGGACGGTAATGGTTTCTTCCGGTACGAGCGATTACGGCATAGAGATTAACAGCAATTTGGGCAGCACCGAGCTCGATAAAGTCAGATTGAACCTGCTCGTTGTTGACGGCGAATGGGCATTGCGGGATATTATTTTCAACTCAAATATTTATTTGAGCGGTTACGTTTATGGTTCAGCGGATGTTGAAGGCGAAAGCAATGTGGAGATCGAAGGCATCGTTGAGGCAGGCGGCGACCTTGTTCTTAACCCCAAGGTTACCATTACATATTCGGACGATATTCCGATGGAACTGCCATGGAAAGAAGGTTTTAGCGGCCTGGTTGAGATTATTTCGTGGCAGGAAGTATCGCCGTAATAGTGAAGAATCTGTTCTTCTTCACTATCTGCTTGTCATTCTTCCCGTCATGTCTGTATGGAGCTTTTGTGGATACGGAAAAACCCTTGCGGACATATTATGACGGCGGCGCGGTATGGGGGGATTTCAATAATAACGGTTTCTGTGATTTGATTGTTTTCGGCCAGACATCGTTAGGGGACATGGTGCACAGATATAATAACATCGCTGGCGACATTTCAGTATTTCAGCAAGGAACCAATATAGGCGCTGTCAATAGCGGGGATATCTCCGCCGCAGATTGCAATGGAAATGGAATTCTGGATATCGCGATAACGGGATGGCCGGGGGCATTGAATATTTATGCTGGCCGAGGTAACGGCTTTTTTGACAATATTTTCTCCGGTTCAAAATTTCAGAATTCATCTGTGAGCTGGGTGGATATAGATGCTGACGGAGACCTCGATTTATTCGCCACGGGTTATGATAAAGAAAAGGTTGCGTGGAAAAGCGTTGTTGTCCATAATAGCGTCGGCGTATTTACAGAAGTGGAACAGGATTTGCCCGGCTTTCAGGATGGCTCCGTAGCTTTTGCTGACTACAACACTGACGGCTGGCCGGATATAGCAATAACAGGCACAACATATTATATTTATGTCGATGGGATTCCGATGTTTCCGGGCGCACCCATTTCGGTTGTTTATAAAAATCTCGGTTATGGGGAATTTGAGGAAGTGTGTAGTCTTCCCCCGCTTGAAAACGGTACTGTCGCCTGGTTTGATTATAACGCTGACGGGTATATTGATTTGTTTATTAGCGGCAAGGAAGAAGGGCAAATTCCCGAAGAGAGGCTATACATTTATAAAAATGCCGGTCCGCCGAATTACGAACTTGTTTTGAGCACATGGCTGACCGGGGTTGAGAGCGGCCAGGTTATTTGCGGGGATATCAATAATGACGGCTACGGCGATTTTTTCATTGTTGGCTCAACAAGCACAAGCACCGTAGAAGGCGCGCTCGCCAGATTCTATACATATGATAACGGCTCGGATTTATTTCAGCTATATCAGGAACTTCCCGGACTAAGTTGTGCCGCAGCGGCTT
This sequence comes from Elusimicrobia bacterium HGW-Elusimicrobia-2, assembly GCA_002841685.1. Lineage (GTDB taxonomy): Bacteria > CG03 > CG03 > CG03 > CG03 > CG03. The sequence continues at coordinate 17,225 of PHAM01000028.1, forward strand.
TTTATGACTATAACAACGACGGGAAACTTGACCTTTTTTATTGTGGAGTAGAACCCGCGAGTTCTCAGGGGAAAAGTTTTCTTTATGAAAATCAGGAGGCGTCGGCAAATTTGCCTCCGCTTGTTCCTTCAAATGCGGAGGCATCCGTTTCCGAGGGGTATTTGGTCCTACAATGGGATGCTCCCGATGATGATAATACCCTATCGCCCGGGCTGAATTATTCTTTGAGAGTAGGGAGTGTCAGTTTTTCCTCAAACACAATTTCCGGGTGTCTTGCTACGCCTTTTCTCGGTTATAATCCCTCTGCGAAACTTGCCGGGGCGCCAGGCATAAATCTTGCCGGGATAAAGGAGGGTGTTACATATTTCTGGTCTGTCAGGGCGATTGATTCCGCTTTTGCCTCCGGAGGATGGACAGAAGAGCAATTTATTTTCGTGGCAGGCGTGCCGCCGTCATCCATTTCAAATCTCACGGCGCTTCCCGGCTCTATTGACGGCGCGATATCGCTCAAGTGGACGGCTCCGGGAAATGACGGCACCTTCGGAAAATGTGTCTCTTATGATGTGCGTTATTCATCAACGGTAAACACGATATCAGACGAGTCCGGCTTCGCCTCGGCCGCTCTATGGACGCAGAGCTGGAAGCCGAAAATAGGCGGCTGGACGGAATCAAAAAGTCTGACGGGCTTGATGCCCGGCGTGACATATTACTTCGGCATCAGGGCGAGCGACGGTTTTTCTTATGGGACTTGGGGGTCCGGCGCATCGGCGAATTCCCTGCGTTTTGCTCCGGCCCAGGACATTGTTCCTTCATCGCCGACCTGGACGGCGGGTCTCAGCCCCGGTGACAGCTATATCGTTTTGAATTGGGATCTTAACACGGAAATAGACATTTCATCCTACACCGTTGAAATGTCTACGCTTGGCGGCGCTTTTCAGCATGTGGCGTCCACAGCTCACCCCGTCAACACGTTGTCAGTGGCGGGGCTGATAAATTTTACAACTTACTATTTTCGCATCCGTTCGTCAGACTGGACAGGTCATATAAGCACATGGAGCGCCGTGAAAAGCGGCTATCCTTTTGACACGACGCCGCCTGATGTGGTTGACGATCTTTCCGCTGTCCGTTCGTTGCCCGGTAAAATACGCCTTTCGTGGTCCGCCCCCGGCGACTCATGGAACACTCCCGATGATCTGATTGACGGCCGGTATGAGATATCCTACGCGACATACTCATTCGCGCAGTCAACGGGAGCCTTTGCTTCAAATATGAAGATAAGTTTTTCAACAAGCGTCGCAAAAGGCCTTGCCGTGGGCTATTCCGTGACGGGCCTTTATCATGACACGACTTATTATTTCCGTTTGCGCACCGCCGACGAGGTACCGAACTGGGCGGGAGCGTCAAACATCGCTTACGCCAAAACGCTGGACACGGCTCCGCCCGCCGCTGTGACCGCTTTAACCGGAGAGACGGGACAATTCCCCGGCGCTGTTTCTCTTAGCTGGATATCCCCCGGCGATAACGCGTGGTCGGGGAATCTTTCGGGGAATTTCAGGATAGATTATGACACTTACTCTTTATCCCTGAGCTCACAGACAGCGAAAAAAATCGTTCCTTCTCCCTCTCTTGCTCCGGGAAGCGCGCTCCAGTGTACGGTGACGGGGCTTCTGGCGGGCACGAGCTATTATTTACGGTTATGGTCTTTTGATGAAGAAAACAACAGTTCTTACGCCTCAAATATAGCCACGGCTGCCGCGGAGGCGGATTCCAATCCTCCCGATGTGACGATCTTGATCCCCATCCCGCCGTTACCGCTAAAAAGCTATGGGCGTCTCTGGGAGATTTCGGGAACCGCCGCGGACAATTACGGAACTGTGAGCGAAGTCAGGGTGAGCACGGGTTCCGCTTCCGGCCCCTGGCATTTTGCCCAGATTACAGCGGAAACATGGTCGTTTGACTGCTCCACTTTTACTTTTATGTCAGGCCGCGCACATACCATTCTGGCCCGGGCAAAAGATTCTTACGGGAATGAAACAAGTTCCTACACCGTCGGGATTTCATCCGTCAGTTTTTATTATGACAATCAGCCGCCGGATGAGGTGAGCGGTATGACCGCGTCAACCGGCGCTCTTTCCGGTGTAATAGAGCTTGCGTGGACTGCTCCCTGCGATCAGCCGAAGTCAGATATGGTTACCGGCTATATCCTTAAATACGCCTCATATACGATATCCGACACAACGGCGTGGTGGGAACAGGCCGCGGATATTTCCGCGATTGCGCCAGCGCCCGGAGCCCCCGGTACATCAGAATCCGCGACGGTGAGCGGTCTTACACCCGGATGCACTTACTGGTTCGCGCTGAAATCATACGACGGAATTGATTATTACAATTCAACATCTGCCGTATCAAACATCCCTTTCCATATGGCGCGCTACGGCCCGGACGCCGTCACGAAATTCCGCATAAATATCGCCACAGAAATAGTGAAAGGCGTGCCGGCGACATTTTCGGTGTCGTGCCACAACCCGCATTATGAAACTTCGGTGGCGACTGAGGCTGTTGTCAGCGTCTCTTTTTCCGGAACGGGCTGTCAGTTTTATCCTTCGTCCTATGATTTCATTCTTGAAGACGGAGGAACAAAGACTTTTTCAAAAGCCCTGATATTCACGGATTTCGGCGACAGGACTTTTCAGGTCGCCGCGGGTGGAATAATAGCTTATTCCAATTCGGTGCTGGTGAGTTCATCGCCGTTTTCGTCAATAGGATCCACCGGAGGCGTTGTTTCAGCCTCTGATGACATAAAACTTGTGATACCCGCAGGCGCTCTTTCATCAAATCAGACGCTGCGCTTAAACATGGTGACAGATAATGCCGATATCCCCTCTTACAGCGGCTCAACGATTGCGGCATCCGCCTGCGAAATAAAACAGCTTGCGGGTGATGAGCTTGTTTTTAACACCGCCGCCACGCTCACTTTGTCTTTTCTTGATAACGATGCTGACGGAAACGAAGACAAAACTGGGGTGTCCGAAAATTCTCTCGGTCTTTTCTTTTATGACGGGAAAGCGTGGAGAGTGCTTGATGACGACGCCGGCCTTTCCGCTTTATCCGTCGCGACGGGAAATGTTTTTGTCTCAAAAGTTTACAGGACCGGAAAATACGCGATCTTCCCCCTTTCGGGCGTTTCCCGAAGTGTATCGGGAGTCAAACCCAAGAGGAAGATCATAACGCCCTATGCCGCCGGCTCCAACGATTTTATAGAGTTTACCGGAGCCACGGAGCCTTTTACGCTGGCAGTGTATTCGGCATCGGGCAAAAAGGTTTTTGAAGCTCAGAACAGCTACACATGGGCGGGTGTGACGACAGGCGGAGCGAAGGTGCCGGGTGGAATTTATTTTTACGAGATGGTTTCTCCCGTTGGCACAATAACCGGAGCTGTGGTGGTGGCGCGATGAAGAAGACGGCAATTGGCATTGTGACAGCGATAATAGGAACCGTCCCCATCATTATTTGTCAAGCCCCGTCCCCTATCTCCGCATATTTTGAGGATCCGCCTCAGAGTTTCGGCAAGCTCACATTCGCCGGGGCGCATTCACTGGAAAATCCCGCTGTTTTTAACGGGACGTCTCTGGATATTGTTTATCACACGCCTTATATGGGCGTTGACGAGGAATTTTCATCCTATCACTTAAGCGCTTCACGGGAATGGAGCCGGTTACAGCTTTCTTTTTCAATGAGTGATTTCGGTTTTGACAGTGTTTATAACGAACAGATTACCCGTCTTTCTCTCGGATTAAAAGTGAACAATACATGGAAAGCGGGTATCGCGCTCAAACAGTTTGCCATAAAGTTCAGTCCCGACACTTACGCCACCGGAGATCCTTATTTAACCTCAACGGACGCTTCCGCCATGGACGCTGATCTGGGAATCGTAAAAAATACCTCTAAAGGGGATATTTCGTTCAGCATCTCAAATCTTCTGGGTTCGGGAATAGGCCTTGTCGGCTCCGAGCCGCTCAACAGAAGCATCGCCGCCGGCTGGTCGCTGCCTTTCAGCATTTTTAACAGGCGGCATCTGTTCTTCTCTGAGTTGGCTGTCAACGATTCCGATAATTTTGAGAGTTTTGATTACCGTCTTGCCCTGGAATCTAACCTTTCGTCCAATATGGTTTTCCGAATTGCCTTTGACAGATATTATTTTGTTCCGTCGGCTGAATTCAGCTATCCGCTTGAAGGAAAGTACGATATAGGCGCGGGTTTTGCATACAGGTATCCATATAACACTTTCAGCGGCTTTACGCAGTTTACGACGCTGATAACTATTAAGAAGAAAATAAAAACTGACACTGAAAGCGCTTTGAAGAAAGAAAATGAAATTAAAAAAGAAAAACCTGACGGCGCTGAAAGTAAAGCGGCGCGCGAAGAAACCTCCGGTCAGAAGCAATTGATGAAAGAGAATTATTTTAACGCCGCCGTGCAGCATTATGAAAAAGGTGAATATGAAAAAGCTATAGAGCAGTGGGAGAAACTGCTGGAACTGGAGCCCGAACATTCCGAATCAAAGCGGCTCATAAAAAAATCCAGGGAGAAATTAAATGAGACTAAATAAATATCTCAAAGGGCGCAGGGGCATGACTTTGATAGAGCTCACGATTGTCATTGCCATTTCAGGCATCTTAATAATAGGGATATTAAAACTTTTCCAGACGTCGTCTGATATATGGACTTCATCCCTGCATTCCATAGACATACAGCAAAAGGGCCGCGCGGCGGTTGAGGAAATAACCCGTTTCGTCCGGCAGTCAACAAGCCCTGCCACGGGCATAAGCCCCGCGATAGGCGGCACTTCCTCGTCGCTAAAATTCACTTTTCTGAAAGACACAAGCACTTTTACAAATATGGAATACTTCAAAAGCGGCAGCGCGCTTTACCGCGTGTCCGGCAATTCAACTTCAACTCTTATAGAAAATTATGTTGACAGCATATATTTCAAGCATGTTTCTTCATATGTGGTCACAATTGAAACTTTTACTCTCACCAAAGGCACGGGCAAAAATCAGAAAACACTGACCTTTGAAAGAACAATAAACCTCCGCAACCGTTAAAAAGTCATTCCTGCGCCCACAGCACTTGACAAACTTTTCTATATCGCCTATAATTTTATTGTAATACTTGGTAATAAGGAGGAGAGCATGAGAACGAGCGTAATCCAAACTTTATCTCTGCCGCCTGAGATGATTGAACAGGCAACGAAAATTGCTAAAGAAGAAGGAATGACAAAAAGCGAGCTTTTTAGAGAAGCATTTAGACAATTTATGAGAAGGAGAAGATGGGAACACATTCGCGAATATGGAGCCCAAAAAGCAGCGCACCTTGGAATAAAAGATGAACAAGATATAGAAAAGCTTGTTGATGAATATCGTTCTGGTAAGTAAATAAACCTTTGGACAAAGTAGTAGTAGATACCAATGTTTTGATTTCTGCTGCTTTATTTGGGGGAAATCCTGAAAAGATATTAGACCTGGTGCAGGAAAATAGAATAACCTTGCTGATTTCCGACGAAATACTGGATGAATTTAAAAAAGTTTTGCATGAAAAATTTAGTTTTAGTATAGTTGCGGCGTCCCGAGCAGCTTCTGTAATAAAAGAAATAGCCACAATAGTAACCCCAGACCAAAAACTAAATGTCATAAAACTAAAAGAATCTGACAATAGAATCTTGGAGTGCGCCGCTGCCGGCAACGCTCAGTATATAATTACAGGGGATACAAAACACATCCTGCCTCTAAAGAAATACAAAAAGGTAAAAATTTTAAGACCATCTCAATTTCTAAAATTGATAGAGTGAGACGTCATACAATCTCCCCCTTTCCAAGGGGGAGAAGTCCGAAGGACAGTAGGGGTTAAAATTCCAGTGAAATCCCGGCATTGAAGCTTCTTTCGGGGGAAGGGTAGTAAGAAAATTTGGCGGGAATACCCCATGCGGGGATGGGGGGAGAATAATAACCGAGTGTGCTGTATTTTTTGTTCAAGGCGTTTTCTATACCCGCAAATAGCGAAAACGGAGAGTTTTCACTTTTGTAGCGCAGGAATAACTCTAAAAGCGTATACGATTTTAATTTGCTCACTTCGTTATTGTAATCTCCGCTTAAATAACAGTTTCCCGTGTGACTTGCTTTGGCTGACAGCACAAGGCCGCGGACTGGCGATATGTCGGCGGCGATAAAAGCTTTTCCTGCGGGAACAAGGCTGAGCTTTTTGCCTTTGTACTGGCCGTCTGTAAATTCGGCGGCGCTGCGTGTGTAGTTGCCGTAAAGTTTGCTGTTTTTTGAAATATCCCACGAAGCGCTTAATTCAATCCCGTCGTGTTTTGTTTCATCAAGATTTTCATTTTGAGACGTGCCGTTGTTCCATGCGATTTCGTTTTTCATGGATATTCTGAAAAGCGTCAGACCGGTTTTCAAATTCTGCAGAAAATAAATTTCAGAACCTATCTCAGCACTCTTACCTTTTTCGGCTTCCAGCCCGGCAACGAATTTATTTCCCCAGCCGGAATAAATAGCCTGTTCGTCAGTAAAAGGACAGCGGTACAAAGTGGAGAATTTCGTAAACACTTTGCTTTTTTGTCCGGGCTTATAGAGAAGTGATATGTCCGCGGCTCCGAGGTCGTGTTTTTTTGATTCATCGTATTCAACGGCTCCAGCGGCGGTGACTGATATCGCTTTTATTTGGGCGTTTTCGTATCTCCCCCCGGCCGTAAAAATCATATTCTCCGTTATATCCAGTTTGTTATTCAGATAAAAACCCACGCTGTCTTTTTTCAGTTCCGCAGAAGAAGCCGGTGTTGTTCTCGGCCTGTCGTCAAAACGCTCAAGATCAAGGCTCTCCTTATAATAATCAATGCCGCATAAAAATCTGCTGTCATGTTCGCCGAGGCTGTATTTGCGGTTGTAGCGGGGTGTGAAAGCGAAAGTTTTTATTTTTGAATCCGAAAATCCGCCTGACCAGAAAGACGCCATGTTTGACGCTATATCTTTTTCGCCGTACATAAAGTTTGTCTCAAACAAACCGCCGGCTATCGCTTTTTCCAGTGAGATATTGGCGTTCATATATTCATTGACGCCGTCGTCATCCGTGTTAGACGCCTGTTTGCGGTCGGCTGCAAGCTGAGCTTCCGTTAGAGCGCCCGGCATCTGAAAATCCGTCTTGTTAAAAGACAAATCCAGCGAAGCGTTCAGTGAATTGCGGAAACTGCGCGAAATATTAATACCGGCGCTGTCTGAGCCAAAAGCCGTTCTGTCTCTGTAGCCATCTTTTTTCCGCGACTGGATGTTTAAAAAAATGGAAGATATTTCATCGCTGCTGTTTAGGTTTAAGGATGTTGTTTTTTCCCCGAACGATCCGAACTTTGCCGAAGCAGGCGCTTTTCCCGGGCCGAAACCTTTTTTCGTGATTATGTTTATCACACCGCCCGCGGCGTTGTCGCCGTAAAGAGCGCTTCCGGTGCCTCTTATTATTTCTATGCGTTCGATCGAGTCGGGGGCTATCTGGAGCCAGTTGATTGACGCCATGTCCGGTCGGTTTAATCTTCTGCCGTTGAGAAGAATCAGCGTTTTTCCGAAAGGGTTATCGCCTCCGAAACCCCTCAGGTCAATATTCGCGAGAGATTCATTGCCCGATGCGCTCCTTAAATGTATCCCCGCGTAATTTTCCAGAATTTCAGCTATGGAATCAGCTCCTGATTTTTCAAGCTCCGCGGAAGTGATGACATCAATGTTCGCGGCAATCTTTGTTATGTCCTCGTCCCTTCTTTCGGCGGTGACGACAATTGTCGCAACCTCATTTTCCGGAAAATAAGCCTCCGCATGAAAACAGCACAC
>PHAM01000029.1 GCA_002841685.1 Elusimicrobia bacterium HGW-Elusimicrobia-2
CATGCTTAGGCCTCCTTTTGGGTTTTGTATTTTGTCTTTCCCGACGATATCATACCATAAAAGGAGGCCTTTTACAACTTTTTATCGTCAAGAGTATGAATAATTAGGGATAATATTGTCTGGGATGGTCTTGACGACAAGGGGAAGATTGTTCCGGCCGGGGATTATAAAGTTAGAGTTACGGCGACCGATTTGGCGGGGAACACTTCGGAAAGCGAGGCAGTGATTAAAGTCAGGTATGATTTTATTGTTGACGATACCCCGCCGACAACGCCGGTTGTTGAGGACGACGGGGATTATACAAATTCCACGACGGAGCTTTATTGTCAGTGGCAATCGGTTGACCCATACCCCGAAAGCGAAATAACCGATAACCGCTATCAGCTTTACTCAATAACGCCGCAAGGGCTGGGGGAATGGATTGATACGGGCAGTCATTATCCCGAAGTCAGGTCAGAGGCGCAGGCGGTGATATTGAATGATTTTATGTATATCATCGGCGGGGAGAGATATGAGTCTGACGAGATATTCAGAGTGGATTACAACAAAATAAAGAGTGACGGCTCAATTGATCCTCAAAGCTGGATTCAGGCCGCTGATTTGCCGGAAGCTATGAGTCAGTTTTCGGCGGTCACATACGGGGGGCGGATTTATCTCATAAGCGGCTATCATACGTCTTCTGTTTATTACACGGAACCTGATCCGGTAACAGGAGCCATATCCAATTGGATCAAAGGCCCTTCGCTACCGAGGAGTGTGTATTTGAATTCGGCTTTTATCAGTAACGGGAGAATATATATCACAGGCGGGTGGTATCAGGATTATTACAACGAACCGGAATATAATATTTATTATTCCGCAAAAATCAAAGAAGACGGAAGTCTCGGGGAGTGGCAGATAAGCGAAATAGGCCTTCCTCAGATAGGTTATATCTGTTCGGCAACAGGATTCGGGGGTTATATTTACGCGCTTGAGGATAAGAGAGTTTTTTACAGCAAAATAGATGCGGCCAGCGGCGATGTGGAATTCTGGTATGAAGGGCCTCCGCTTCCTGAAAAAGTCTGGGCGCATACGATGTTCGCGACGAGAGATGTTTTATATGTGTTCGGGGGCTGGAGCTATGATACGAATGATGTCAGCGACAGAATTTGCTCCTTGACAGACGCTGTAATAAGTGGTTAGATTTAATTGAAATGAAAAGAATAAAAATACTCAATTTGCTTTCTTTTCAGAACAACAACATAAACGAACATTTGTTCAATCAAAATAAAATCACGGAGCAACAGCCGTGTAATTTTTTGAGTCAAAACAATGCCCGTGCCCGTCGAGGGGATGGAGAAGAATGCACATATAACGTAGGAGCTGGAGGGTTTTGAAATAAAATTATAAGGTAGAAATAGTTTCTCGATAAGGGCAAATCCGTCGTGAGGCGGAGACGCAAAGCTACGGGACTGATGTAAATTAGTCAGCATGGCCGCCGAAGGAAACAGCATTGATAATTTATCAGTCAGCCGGGTTACCGAAAGAAGAATCGGTAACCCGGTTTTTATTTGATGGGGATAATCAAGAGAAAAAATGGAGGATAGATGAGACAGATAAATAGATTAATTTTAATCGGAGCGATAACGGGCGTTTTGTTTACCGGCTGCGCGACGACGGAGAAGGTAAAAGTGAAAAGTGAAAAGGCAAAAGCGTCAGAGGGTGCCGCCAAAACAGAAGATAATATAATCCGTATAGACGGCAAACCATATCGGGTATTGACGATAAAAGATGAGGTCAAGCCGGAAGACATAGAATATGATGTGGAAGTACAGTTTGAAGAAGGCGTGAGTAAGGACGGGATAGCTGAAATAATCAAAAAATATCAAGGCGAAATAATTTACACAATTCCGGAACGCAGATTGTATATGGTGAAGTTTTCAGACGGAGAAACGGCAGATAAAAAGCAGGGCGAATTAGAAAAAGAAAAAGCAGTACAATATTTTGGGATAAATCCGTTTAAAGGGATTGCTGTAATATATGCGGAGAAGCGGTTGAGGGTGAAGTTTAAATCAGAAGTTTCAGAAGAGAAGATAAAAGAAACAGTAAAAAAATACGGAGTGGAAATAGCGGTTAAGAACGAAAAAGGGGTATATGAATTAGAGATAATAAAAAATCAAACGGTTACTGAGACAGTAAATTTATTCAGGAAGGATGATAATGTAATCTCTGCGGATCCGGAGTATCTGGGTGAATTGCAGAATAAACCGAATGACAGATATTTTACAGACCAGTGGTATCTTGAGCAGCCAAGTAACATTGATATAGACATAGAGCAGGCATGGGGGTTAATGGAATCGACGAGAATGGTAAAAGTGGCTGTAGTGGACAGCGGAGTAGATTATAAACACAGTGAAATAAAAAGGGCACTGATACAAACAACAGGCAGTGAAGATATTTACGGCCACGGGACAAATATAGCGGGCATAATAGGGGCGGAGACAAATAACGGAGAAGGGATATCCGGGATATGCTGGAACGGGAAAAAGATGGTCGTAAAAGTAATACCGATAAAAGTAACAAATGGCAGATATATAAAACTGGAAGATATGATAGAAGGTTTGGATGCGGTAATTAAAGAAAAGCCGGAAGTAATAAATTTAAGTGTGGTTTTAGATAATAGCGACCGGTTAAAAGCTGTAATAGACAAAGCAATGGAAAAAGGAATCACAATAATAGCGTCAGCAGGGAACGATGGGATTGAAATAAATGAGAATAATAAGAAATTTCATAGAGTATTCCCGGGAGCGTATGGCGGAGTAATAAATGTTGGAGCATACAACAGAGAAGGAAAGAGATGGAAGGACAGTAATTACGGCGAAGGAATAGAAATATATGCTCCGGGAGAGGATATTTATACAACAGGCCTCAATAATACTTACAACTCCACCGATGGAACATCAATGTCGGCGGCGATAGTAACGGGGATAGTTGCGCTGATGAAGTCGGAGAAGCCAAATCTGACTACAGAGCAGATAAGAACAATACTGAAAGAGACGAGCAAAAACGGGATGGTGAATGCGTATCAGGCGATAAAGAGAGTGCAAAATATGAAAGGAAATAAAGAAACAGAATTATCGCAGCAGTCACAAGAAACAGATGAAGATATTTATATCCCGACTGTGATAGCTCAAGGGAAGTGGGGGGACGGAGAAGGAGAGTTTGGATATATGGAAACTGAGGTTGTTCCAATAGCGCCAAGGGCAATTACTGTAAGTGACAAAGTTATTTATATTTTAGACCCTGAAAATGGAAGAGTTGTCAAATATAAAACAGATGGGGAATATTTAGGAGTTGTAGAATTAGAGAAAATAAAAGAGCTTGAAGTTAGGGGAAAGAAATGGAAGATTGATAAAGATGCTTCTAAAATTGAAATTGCCCCAGGTGTTTATATTGGTGGCGAAGCAGATTTTTTAGAAGTAGATTATAAAGGGAATTTATATTTAAAAGCCTCGGATGGATGGGGTATTCAGCGAGTAATAATTTATAATTCTTTTGGAAAGTTCATTATAGAATGGAGTGAGGAAAAAACGGGAGAAGGGGTGTATCGTTTGTTGATTAATGATAATGGGGAAGTTTTCTTTACTCAAGTATATAAGAGAAATTCGTATGGAAAATTAATTGAGTTGTCGAATGAACAAAGAAACTTTTTTAAAATATCTCCCCCTAAAAAAATAATGAAAGTTCATCTAAAAGAAATTCAACCCAAAATAAAAATTTTATGGAAAAAAGAAGAAATGCCTAAAATATCTCCAAAAGCCAAGTTGAATAGAATTGCGGATAAACTTATTGAAGTTCACAATAAAAAACCCTGGTTAGGTAAAACAATTAAATTACTAATATCAGGAGAAATTTACCAGATAGTGTACGACGACGAAAATGTTGATTTAGGCTGGAAAATAATAAAATGGGAAAAACAAAAAAAGGTCAAAGTGCAGGATAAAAATAAAATCGACTGGGCGTGGAAGTTTGAGTTTCCAGAGAAAATGGAAGATATGATAATAGAAAAAAAGAAAACAAAAACGAAGATATTAAAAAATGGCAAAGAAATAATAATCGAAAAAGTGGTTAAATATCCTAAAGCAATAATACGGGAAGATGGGTTAAAGTTTTATGATGAAAATGGGAATAATAAAAAAACTGTTGATTTTAAGAATATATCTCAGCCGGGCTGGAGAAGCAGAGCAAAAGTATCAGGAAAGTATATCGGAGTTTCGAGTAAAATAGGAGGATATGACAAAGAGGGGAATCGAAGAGCATCCGCAGGTAACTTTGTAATGATAGACAGCGAAGGAAATATCTTATGGAAATTTAAAAAACACTTAGATTATTTTCATCCTTCTCCTGACGGGAAATATGTTGTCGGGGTTCCTAATGGTGAGTGGTCGGAAAGTCCGCTATATATTTATAATTCAAAAGGAATTGTTATTAAGGAAATTCAAAAACCAAATGATGGGTATAAGATAGATTTTTCAAAAAACGGGGAACTCATTGCTTTAGGTTTAAATGATACCAGAACGCGAAGAGGGTATCTCACTTTGTTGGATAAAAATGGCAACGAGAAATGGAGAAAGGAAATCACAGAACGCGAAAAGGAAATTGATGGTTTTGGGATAAATAATGTAGCGATATCAAATAACGGAGAGTACATACTGGTTGTGACTATTAAGGCACAAATCGAAGAAACCGGAGAAATAAAAGTTATAAAAGGAAGGACAGGTAGAGAAAAGGTCTTAAAAAAACGAAAATATATAGGCACACAATATCATTTAGATAGGTTCAATAAAAGTGGAAAACTAATTTGGAGAAAAGAAATTAGCCCCTCAAATTATAAATTCATGTTTTCGGAGGATGACAGCAGGATAATAGTTAATGATATTAATGGATGCCGTGAATTTCAATTAGAAGGAAAAACAGGAAAAGAAATAGAATGAGGAGATTAATCTACTGGATTTTTTTATTAGCACTAACAATTAATATAGAGATATACGCGTATCAGTGGCCGATTTCGTCGTTCAATAGTCAGCACCAAATTAATGGCGCATTAGGTGAATACAGAGGAGATCATTTGCATAAAGGAATTGATATTCAAGGAACAGAAGGGACCGATATATATCCAGTTGAAGATGGGAAGGTAATTGAAGTAGGGAATAATTATGTAAGGATTGAAAGTTATGGAGTAATAAATAAATATTGGCATTTGAAATCAATTCCCAATTTCGTTGAATATTCAAGTTATGTAGTTGCCGGTGTTGATAGATTAGGAGTAACTGATTCGGCAAATCATCTACATTTTGAGGATGGAGAGGGTGCGTATAATCCACTGGATTGGATATATCCGTTTAATGATTACGAGTCGCCAGTTGTTGAAGATATAACTTTTGTAAAAAATGGTACAGAAAACACATATCCGTCAGTTGATGCAACTATGGTGCTGTCAGGTAAGATAGATATAAAAGCATGGTCGTATGACCCAAGGATAAATTCGAGTGGATACAGTGCAGGGAAAGGTGTGGGAGTATATAAAATAGGGTATCACATATCAGATATGTCAGACACAATAATTCAATCGGCAGTTTATAATTACGAATTTAGTGATGCCATTTACAGTAAGGATGTAAGCTATGTATATGCCGCAGGTTCGAGTTACGACCCAGTAAATTTTATTTACTGGGTAACGAATAACGGCAATTCAGATAATTTTTGGAATTCAAGCAGTGTTAATGACGGAAGATATAAAATTGTTGTTAGCGCACAGGATATTGAATATGGATATGGGGCTAATGAAAAAAATGTTATTGTAGACAACAACTCTCCTGTAATTTCTAATCTTGCCCCAGTAAATGGAAGTTATACTGATGATGCTACGCCAATAATATCTGCTACCTTATCAGATGTAGGAAGTGGAATTGATGTAAATGCAATTATAATGAAGATTGATGGTGCTGCAGTGTCAGCTACGAAATCAGAAACTTCTGTAAATTACACTCCAATGACAAATCTATCAGAGGTGAGTCATAATATTTATGTTGAAGTGAAAGATAGAATTGGAAGGTTGCAGACCGCAAGCTGGAGTTTTACTGTAGATACAATTGCCCCTGTAATTTCAAATGTTACCGGAAACACCGCGGGAACAACAGGGGAGAGCGTTGCAATAAGTGCGGACATTGCCGAGGCAAATCTTGATTATTCAAAGACAAGAATTTATTATACACCGATAGGAGGAAGTGAAACATGGGATTGTTTTAATCCAGCATGGGGATATACAATGAACTACAGTAACAATAAAGTCGGGGATATTTCATATTACATCACTGCTGTTGATTTAGCGGGGAATTCAGCGAGGGCACCGGTTACGGGAACTTACAAAATTACGGTTACCGACAATGACAAACCTATAATCAGTAATGTGCCTGTGGATTTCATTACGAATCAGAATGTTGATCTAAGATATGAGTGTGATATAGAAGATAATGTTACCTGGCCGTGGTGGGATTGCACAATAACAGGGTATGGGCCATTTACAGAAGAGGGGGAATATTTTAACAAGACAATCACAGTACAAGACGCTGCGACAAATACGGCAACAGCGACTTTCCCGCATTTTGAAATAGACAAAACACCGCCGGATGTGTTAGATGAAAATAAATTGCAGTTTAATGTGAAGGCATTTACCGTGGGGGAACCGGGCGCAGAAATAAATTATATTTCCCCATTGACAAAGTTTTATTTGGAGGAAGATTTTACTGATTTTGACACCATATGGTATAAAATAGACACAGAAGAAATTTATCATCAGTATTTTTCAACTGCTCCGATACAATTTATCTCAGGTCATCATACAATCAGTTATTATGCGAAAGACAAAACAAGGGAAGGGAATTTAACGCCTGTTTTATCTTTTGCAGTAGATGTGGACGGAACGGTTCCAGAAACGGAACTTGTGTCAATTGAAACAAGAGTTAAGGATGAGAAAACAGGCATTAAATATGACCTTGAGAGTTTCACATACAGAATAACGGCGGAAGACGGGGGATCGGGAGTAAAAGAGATAAGGGTTAGCGTTGACGGGGGAGCAGAGCAGGTTTATACAAATAGTGGTTTGGTAAATCCCTTTGTAATTTCGGAGCAGTTTCTGCTCGGGAAACAGGAAGGGGAGTATACGATAAAATATTATGCGGTTGATAATGTCGGGAATACGGGCGCGGTGAAGACATATACGGCAAAAATACCGCATCTGCCTGAGATAGCGTTTCCGCCTGATAGTTCAGCGCAGGAAGGGGGCTTGTGGTTTGGATATAATCAGACAGGGCGGGGAGAGGATTACAGGCCATTTAGCTATAGCGTGACAGCAACAGCTGAGGATTGGATAGGTGATAGTAAACATAACAGGAGGGATGGGAGCGGTGGACAGACACACGGCCCATATTTAGCTCACAGGTTTACTGATAAAATGGTGGGAACTTGGGATGTAAATTGTTATGCGGGTGTAATGTTTGATGTTACTGTAAGGTATAAAGTTGAAGTAGAGTATTGGGATATTAATTGGCATCATAGTCTTTTTGACAAAGAAGGCGTATTAGGCGCCGGGGATTGGTTATTTGTGGGGGATGATTCAAAAACATTGTTTGAAAGATTATTCGGTCATACCTGGGGAAACTTCAAAATAACAATAACAGAAATAATGGGAGACGGAGTGAATTTCTGGACAAATGCGAATGGGGCGACCTATGGTATATGTCCACTTTGCACAAAAGGAGACGGAGAGATTACAGTGCATTATGAAACGAAATATCCTTTGACGGGCCATTATCCTGAAGATGAGTTTGTAAGTGAGCGGGATATAGTGAGCGCAAGCAGCACATATACTTCAGAGCAAATCAACATAACATTAACAAGAGGTGACGGGACAGCGCCGCAGGGGAGGATAGAGTATGATTTCCCGAAGATTATATTCCGCTCTTATCCGGAGGGAGATGCGTCGGGATGGATAGGCAATGTAAATTATTCGGGAAGCACGGTAGATTTTATTGTAAAAGCAACGACAACATTCGGAGGGAAGTACAATATCGCTAAGAGCAGTTATGATGTTATCAGCGACGCGGATAACCTGAAAAAGATGAAAATATATCTGACCCCCATAGAAAAGTATGGATACGTCAAAGGATATTCCGTGTATAGAGATAGAATTAACTGGACGGAAAACGGTCCCTATTATCCGGATACGGGGGCAAATAATCCGCAGTATTTATTTGAGTGGGGAGGAGACGATTCCTTGAACGATTACACAGTCGCTGAGATAAAAACAGACACATTCACAGCGAGAACAAATCCTGATATTAAAACAGGGCGGGTTTATGTGCCCATAGAGGGCTGGGCGACGTTCAAAGAAGACGGAACAAAAAATTACAAAATAGAGTATTCGACGAATGAGATTGACTGGCAATCAATAAAGATATCAACGGATAATGTTCTCGATAAATATTACCTTGCCTTCTGGGATGTGACGGGGCTTAACGGAACGCATTATATAAAATTAATGGTTGACGGCATTGAGGAAGACAGAAAAATGGTTCATATAGGACGAGAAGTAGAACCCGCCGGAACATATCCCGGCTCGGAAGCAGACAGCAATCCTGTAACAGATCCATGGGGGAACGTGGAAGTTGGTTTATGGAGCGACTGGAGTAATGATACAGAGTATCTGACGATAACGCCGATACGAGCCGAAGATTTTTTATTTGAACCGCCGCCCGAGAATTACTACAAAGTTTTAGGCGATGTGATTTATGAATTCAAGCCGTCAATGAGTTTTAATGTTCATCCCGTTGTTGGAGGAAGTTACGGCACGCTGACAATGAGATATGAAGAAGCTGACATTCCCGACGGAACGGCGGAGGATGAATTATCAATTTATCATTTTAATCCCGCAACGGAGGAGTGGGAAGTATTGGATGATTTAGAAAGAGATACGGCGGCAAACACAATAACAGCGCCGATAGATTGTTTCTCGTATTATTTTATCAGTCCTACGGTTGATATAACGCCGCCGGAGAAACCGGCGGAATTAACGGCAAATAACAAATCAGTCGCGGACTGGGACGGAGACGGTATATATTTGCTTGACTGGAAGAATCCCGTGGATTTATCGGGAATAAAAGGGGCGTACCGGAAAACCGGATTAGCTCCGGTAAATAATACGGACGGGATTTTTACGGAATCAAAACCGGCGACTGTAAGAACTTTCCTGCACGGGGCGAATCCGCTGTATTTGTGGCTTGAAGACAGGGCGGGGAATACTTCGTATGAGGAGAGAAACTCAATAACACTCAGATATGACGGAACGGCGCCGGAAGTCCCGGTGGTGGCAAATTCCGTGGAAGAAAATCCCTCCGCGCCCCCGTTGTTAAAAGGAGAGTTTAGTTCATCCGACCCTGAAAGCGGAATAGCGGGATATAAGTATGCGGTGGGAAGCGTCGGCGGGGGCTGGCTGGGTGCGTGGGAGATATCATTTTCACTGCCGGAAGGAGTTAATGTTTATCCGCAATGGAACGGATATGCGTACAGGCTTGAAGGAAAGAGAGTTTATTATGGAGACGCCGACCAAGGGTCGGCAACTACATGGACGGAAACGGTTTCATTGCCGGTTGAAGATGTCATGCGTTATTCGGTCAGCATTTGTCAGGGATGGATATATGTGATCGGAGGGCTGAAACCCGAAGGTTATTACTATAACCAAAGCGACGAAATATATTACGCAAAAATAAACACGGACGGTTCAATATCAAACTGGAGTGTTCAAAAACTATTTGAGCCTTTGGCGCTTCACGCTTCGGCAGTTATAGGAAACAGGCTTTACGTTATCGGCGGAGAGAATGAGAATACTGGAGTAACAAACAAAGTTTATTTCGCGGAGGTTGCTCCTGAAACAGGATTGCTGTCTCAGTGGACGAAAACGATTTCTTTGCCGGAGCAAAGAGAATGGCATTCCGCGATAGCGGACAACAACAGAATATATGTTATCGGCGGTTATGATAAAAACTGGAATAAAACCGATACGGTATATTATGCTGAAATAGATCCCGCGAGCGGTCACTGCGGAATCTGGAAGCCGATTACCCCTTTGCCCGAAGGAATAGCGAACCACAAAAGCGCGGTTTCCGGCGGAAAGATTTATGTAAAGTCGGATAATTTAACTTATTCGGCGGATATCCAGCCGGACGGCAGAGCAGGGGGCTGGGTAAAATCGGATTCGCAAATACCATACGACATAGGCCGAGGTTTTTCAACTGTAAAACATAATAACCGCGTTTATTTTATCGGCGGCGAAAATTCAAAACAAGTGTACAAGGCGAAATTAACATCATCCGGGCTTACGGAAGGATTTGATATTCAGAGGCAGGAGCCGCTTCCCGACGTGAGATATGACGTAGCGGCTGTTTCGCATCAGGGGAAGATATATGTCATAGGCGGGAAAAATTCGGCGGGTGCGCCTCAAAGAAACATTTATTATACGGTTCCGAAACTCGGCAGTGAAATCGCATATTATGACGGGGATATTGAGTTCTGGAAGGAAACCACCGGTTTATTGCCTTCCGAAAAATATTATCACAAGGCGGTTGTGTGTATGGACTGGATATATGTAATCGGCGGTCAGAACAATGAAGTTTACAGGGCAAAGCCGAATCCCGACGGAGATATAACACATTGGAGCGAAGTGGACGATTTGCCTTCCGGGGCGGAGTGTTTTTCGGGAGTCGGAGTTTATCAAAACTTTATTTACGTCACAGGCGGGTACCCCTCAGGCAACAGGGTTTACAGGGCAGAAGTAAAAGAAGACGGAAGTTTTGAAAACGGCTGGGCTCACATAGATTTTCTTCCCGATTACGTCAGATTGAATAAACATTCGTTAGAAACCGTCGGGAACAAAATGTATATTATCGGCGGCGAAGAATCAGGCGTTATAAAAAAAGATGTGTATTTTAGTGAGCTTGACGAAAGCGGCGGCCTCGGCGAATGGAAAAATACCGCGTCACTTGCTGATGCGGGGAAGAGCGCGGAACCGGTTTTTCTTGATGACAAAATATTTCTGTTCGGCGGCGAAACCGGCGCCGGATATACGAGAGATATTGTTTATACGGGCGTTAATCTCGGCGGAGAAGATTTAACCAGCTGGACAGAGACCGGGGAAAGCGCTGTTTCTCTTGAAGGGCTAAGCCTTATTCCTGGACAGGAGTACTTTTTTCAGGTAAAAGCGCAGAACGGGGCGGGCACATGGAGTGAGGTCGGGACAGGGAAAGGGACAAAGATAAAAATACCGGAGCCGGAAGTAATATCGCTGAAGCTTTGCGACAGGGATTCGGGGTCAAGGGAATTTACAAATGAAAGGATTGTAAATGTTGATATTAAAGCTACTGATTTCGCTATTGAATCTTTGATTGAGGACAATTATTTTTTCACTGGCGCCTCATGGCAGCCGCTTTACGGCAGGATACCGTTTACATTTGTTACACAGGGAGACGGCGAAAAAACAATTTACTGTCAGGTAAAAGATATTGAAGGAAAAGTCAGTATAACGAAAACAGATACAATTATTCTGGATACGACTATTCCGGAGGTCATGATTTCAGAGCCCTTAGCGGATTCTTTTGTAAGCGGCGAAGTGACGGTCAATGTCGCCGGGACAGACGGGGGTTCAGGAATTGATTATATTAAACTGTTCATTGATGAAGCGCTGGTATCTACAATCAGCAGTCGGTCGGGTTCTTACATTTGGAACACCCTGACGGAACCGGAAGGAGGTCACACAATCTCGGCTATTGCCTATGACAAAGCGGGCAATGTCAGTGAGAAAAAAACAATTGCCGTCAAAGTCGACAATGTGCCGTTCAGAATAACAATGGCGGGGGCGGATCCGGCGACATTCAACACTTATTACGGTGAGAAGTCAAACATCTTTTTTCAGACATCAGAGGAAGGCAAAATCACAATAAACATTGAGGGTCATCCGGTTGTGGGTGATTTTGTTTCAAAGAAGGGGCTGAACTGTTTTGAATGGGACGGCGCGGATTTTGAAAACGGAACATATCAGGGTCTTGTCAGCGGGGTGAGTTTGTCAAATCCCGGACAGTCGGACGAGAGGGCGTTTAGAATAAAGATAGATACGGCAGTGCCTTATGCTGAGATATTATTCAGTTGGGACACGGGGGATTATTATCCTGATACAAATGAAATCGGCGCGGGAATTATTTATAGAATATCAGGGTTATTCGGGGTGTATGAGGACAATACGGTTAAAATAAGAAGGGTAATTTCCGGGCACGCTGAGGGTGTGCAGTTATATAATTCGGGCTGGGAGAATTTCGTCGCAAACGATAGAGGGAGATGGATAGAATCTCCGCTGGACGAAACGCCGACGCCTGGGATTTTTAAGTTTGAGATACAAACAAGCAGAAAGGAGTTTCCGTATTTGCCGGGGAATTCCAAAAGCGTGGTAAAAATAATTGGCTGGCTTGATAAACCGTATGAGTGGTTTAATATCAAGAGAGAGAAAATCCCAACGGAAAATATTCCTGCCGAGGCGGTTAAAGCTTTATCGTCCGCTGAACCCGCGATGTATATTGAGAGTGATTTATACAAATATACGCCGGAGGATATGACATTTACGGCAGAGCATCCATATTGTATTGAATTGCCGTTAGAGGCAGAGCATGCTCTGCCTCTGCTGAAGATTTATCGTTTTGACGATGTTCAAAATGAATGGGTCAGACTTGAAAAACAATTTGTGGATGAAGAAAATAATCGGATTGTCGCGGAAGTTAATAAATTAGGAACATTCGCAATTTTGAGCGTTGAGGACAATGAAGCTTCTGAAATAAATAATCTAACAGCCGCGCCGAATCCGTTTTCGCCCAACAGAGACGGAACGGATGAAACAACGGTAATCAGCTTTAATTTATCTGATAACGAATCGGATTATATTCCGTGGACGTCGGTTGAGATTTTCAATCAGAGCGGCGGACTTATCAGGACAATTTTTAAGGATTACAGGCGGGAAACAGGACAGAATAATATTATCTGGGACGGTCTTGACGATGAGGGTAAGATTGTTCCGGTCGGGGATTATAAAGTTAAAATTACCGCGTCCGATTTGGCGGGAAACTCTTCGGAAAGCGAGGCAGTGATTAAAGTCAGGTATGATTACATTGTTGACGATACCCCGCCGACAACGCCTGTTGTTGACGACGACGGGGATTATACAAACTCAACGGCGGAGCTTTACTGTCAGTGGCAATCAATTGACCCGTATCCCGAAAGCGGAATAACGGATAACCGCTATCAGCTTTACTCAATAACGCCGCAAGGGCTGGGGGAATGGATTGATACGGGCAGTCATTATCCCGAAGTCAGGCGAGAGGCGCAGGCGGTGATACTGAATGATTTTATGTATATCATCGGCGGGGAAAGGTATGAGGGTGACGAAATATTCAGAGTGGATTACAATAAAATAAAGAGTGACGGCTCAATTGATCCTCAAAGCTGGATTCAGACCGCTGATTTGCCGGAGGCCATGAGCAGATTTTCGGCTCTGAGTTATAAAGGATATATTTATTTAATCGGCGGGTATTATACCAAAGGGGTTTTTTATACAAAGCCCGACCCTGTTACCGGACAAATTAGTAATTGGACGGCCACGTCTTCGCTTCCTTTATCTGAAAAACTTTATGAAAACTCAGCGTTTATTTATAACAGCAGGATTTATGTCACAGGGGGTTTTTACACAGAAGAGGAATATCTGTACGGGTGGCCGGTGACTGAGACATATTCTGAGACTCGCATTTATTTTTCTGCCCCAATCGGCGAGGATGGAACTATTGGCTGTTGGGGAATAAGCGGAGTCAGCTTACAGGAAGGAGGGCAGTATCGTTATGCGGCAGGTTTTGGGGGCAAGATTTATGCAATAGAAGATGAAAAGGTTTCTTATGCTTCAATAGATCCCGTAAGTGGTGATATTGAAGCGCCTTGGCATGCCGGACCTGTTCTACCTGAAAAGTTGTGGGCCCCGGTGGTGTTTGCTTATCGTGATGTGCTGTATGTTTTTGGGGGGGATTCATCCACCGCCGATGAGCTGAGCGACAGAATTTATTACGCCCGTATAAACGGCGATGGAAGTTTGGGCGCATGGAATACGGATACTTTGCCGGGGAGCAGATATTTTCACGATGTTGTTGTAAGAGGAAAAGATATATACCTTATTGACGGAATTAAGCCAGGGAGCGACCATGCCACAGATAGAACAATATACAGGGCGCCGATTGCGGAAGATATAAACGTGGTAAAATCGTGGACTTCCACGGGTTTGGAACAGCAGGTTCTAATTAACAATCTTTCGCTTGAAGCGGGCAAAAGATATTATTTTGATGTTCGGACGACAAACGGCGGGAATTTAACAAGCGCTGTAGGAGCCAGCGACGGTATTTTGGCTGGGATGCCTGTTCCGCCGCGGGTTGAAAATCTTGTTGTGAGTAACCCCGGATGCGGTGAAACTCTAATTTTGAACTGGGCGGCTGTTTCGGGGGATGTTACCGGCTATAATATTTATCAGAGCACGGCGGCTACAGCGGGATACATTAAAATAAACACGCAGACGGTTGCGGATAATTCTTATACCGTGGAAGCGCTGAAAGACGGAACGGCATATTTTTACAGAGTCGCCGCGTTTGATTCAAGGCTCAGGGAAGGGGCGAAATCTCTTCCGGCAAGCGGTGTGCCCGCCGATGAACTGCCGCCGTCGGCGGCGGCTGATTTTCAGGCACTCGCTTCCGATGAAACATCAGTTACTTTTTGCTGGACAGCGACGGGAGACAACGGGATTTCCGGAGATATTACCGGAGGCAAATACTGGATTAAATATTCGGCTATTGAGCCGATAACCACTGATGCCGAGTGGAACAGAGCGCCGTACGAACTTATATCGGCAACGGATACGCCGACCGGACAGATAGAAACCGTCGCAGTGCAGGGTTTAACGGCAAATCAAATTTATTATTTCGCTTTGCGTTTGTGCGATGAGGCGGGAAACTGGTCGGCTGTTTCTAATTGTGTTTCAGCCAAGCCGGGGGTGGATTATTCGTCTCCGGTGAGCAGTCTTGAATTTGCCGGAGGAAAACAACATCCGGCAGCGGACGGTTATTATGCTTCTGTGGACACAAAGTACAAAATTACCGCCCTTGACCCTTATATTGAGTATGTTCCTTCGGGTGTTGATTTTACAGAATACAGGATTGACGGCGGCGGTTGGCAGGTTTATACAGAACCTTTTGGCCTGGCAGAGGGCGCTCACACAATTGAATATTACGGTCAGGACAAAAGAGGAAACAAAGAGGAACCCGCGAAAACGGAAAAAATCTATGTTGACAATACCGTGCCGGAGGCGCAGTTGGTAATAGCCGAACCCAAATATGAAATGGCGGACAAAGTTTATATTACCGCGCAGACTCCTTTGCTAATTTCCGCCATTGACCCTGTTATTTCAGGAGCCGCGTCAGGGATTTCAAGGGCTCAATATACGGTTGATAAAGTAAACTGGCAGCCTTATGAGGAACCGTTTTATATAACGGATGACGGAACTTATGAAATTAACTTTTCCGCGGAAGACAATGTAGGGAACAAGAGCAGCGTCCAAACAAGCAAGGAAATTGTTGTTGATACTATTCCGCCGGCTTTCAGCGGGATTACCGTTTCTTCAAAAATAGAAGCAGAGGATGAAAATAATATTTTAGACGGTTGTTCCGGAAGTTTGGCGGGACAGGGAATAATATTGGGTTCATCCAATGGTGAAAATATTGCTTTGGATAAAGGGTATGTTTATAGTATTGAACCCGACGTATGTTACGTTGGTATAGCAGAAATATTACTCACAGACGGGGCTACTGGAAGAAATGTTGGGTGGGAAGTCGGAGGAAATGATTCCATTGCTGTGGATATAGTTGTAGATTTGAGCGCTATTTTTAAAACAAATAAAATAAGGTGTAATAGCACGAGTATTTATTATGTTCCCGATAGAATGGAAGTATATACGAGTTTGGATAATGTGAATTTTGATTATGCGGGTTATAGTGAAGAAACCGCTGCTGCCACTTGGATGGAGATTGAATTTCCTGCTCGAGAAGCAAGGTATGTAAAATTTAGATTAAAGCAAAGTGGTCATGGTAAACCTTCATGGTGGTTATTTGTCAGCGAATTGGAGATTTATGAAGCGATTGGACTTTTAGAAGGAACTGTTGAAACGGCATGGAAAAATATTCATCCTGATAGTCAATTGACTAATTTTTCGCCCATTCAACAACTCAATCAGGGAAACATAACGTATCAATATTCTACTGATGGGCAAATATGGAGCGATGTCAGCGCTTTATCTCAGGCAGACACTTCCGCCGGTAAAATAAAATTTATAGCGGGATTAAGCCGCTCTGCCCCGGAATCGGTCAGTCCGTATTTGGATTGTATTCAATTTGATATGGGGGACGGTATTTTTGTTTCACCGGAAACGGCAGGTCTGGAGCCAGTCACTATTAAATTTATGACAAGCGAAACTTTGCGGGAAGAGCCTGTTGTAAAAGTCGGCGAACACTATGCCGGATTTGCTGATTTTAGCGACGGGATATACACTTACAATTATATTGTAACGCCGCTGGACCTGCCCGGCGAATATACAATAACGGTTGAAGGAACGGACATTGCGGGAAATAACGGCATCGATACCACGGGCAGAATTGATATTGACTGGATAGACGATGTCCCGCCGGTAAGCAGTGTTGTTTTAGGCGAGCCCGCAGATGGTGATATTATCGGAATGAATACGCCGGTTGAAATTGAGGCGAGCGACGATATTAGCGGAGTTAAAGAAATAAAATACAGGGTTAACTCAGAATGGAAAACTTATACCGGTTCATTTACGGTTAGTTCCGCAAATTCACCGCGGACAATGACGGTACCTGAAATTAACTGGAGTCGGTTAGAATTACCGCCGGAACCAAATTCGCTGTTTGTCTGCAGTGAAAATAAAATTATCAAATTTAATATGTTTGGTGAGAAAGAACTTGAAGTGACAATACCGGGGGGCACTCCTTCAAATTTAACTTATGATTCTGAAACAAAATACATATATATCGCTGATACGATAAACAACAGGATAGCGAGAACAGTTGATGGCAGTAATTGGGAATTTCAATATGCTCATAATGTAGGTTGGGCTCCAACGAGTGCAACCATTGATAAATACAAGAATTTATATGTTCCTTCGTATTATACAATATGGAAGTTTGAATTTGGCCAATATATCGGCTATGGAAACACGCTTATTGATTATCTTTTGTATACGAATACTGATATTGACTATGATCCGAGTGAGGATATGTTATATATTGCAGAAAGTTATTATGGAAGAATTTATAAAGCTAAGGCGGATGGTTCGGAATATGTTCAGGGGTATGGGCGTGGCGGTGCTACGGGAATTGATTTCAATTCTACTGATAAGAGTATATATCTTGCTGATAATGAATGGAACACGATTATAAGAACTAACATAGATGGAAGCATAAGGGAAAGTATAGGAGCGTATGGTAGTGGAAATGGGAAATTCAAACACCCATGGGATGTAGCAATTGATGAACAGACGGATATTCTTTATGTGTCAGATACGGGGAACAACAGGTTAGTCAAAACCAAAATGGACGGGAGTGTATGGGAAGTATTTACTGAGGTAACTTCTCCAAAAGGAATATTTTTTTCTATTCCGGAACCAAAATATATGGATGTAGCGCAAGTTATAGATGCCGGTGAAAGTGTTGGCTGGAGATACATGTCGTGGGAAACTTCAGACAGCGGCGCATATCTGAAAACCCGCACAGGAAATACCCCTCAGCCTGATGAAACATGGTCTGATTGGTCGGATAATTTTAATGCGAGCGCCGGGACAAGAATAGTATCTTCTCCGGGGAGATATTTGCAGATTGCGGCAGGTATTCAGGACGCGGGAGATATCTTGCCTGAAATAACAAATATACGATTAGATGTCGTTCCGGTGGTGGAGATATCTCATTACAGTGTTGATTTGAGAGGTAATATTGAGCTGGCGAAGCAAACTTTAGTTTATCTTGATAATCTTGCTCCCGGTTCTCCAAATGAGTTAGTTTATGAGATATTAAACAATAATACGGTCAGTATTGTCTGGCAATTAAATTTGGAGAATGATTTCGACGGGTATAATCTCTATCGTAACGGGCAGAAGTTGAATGAAAGTTGTTTTTCAGGAGTAGCGTATATAGATGAAGATCTTTCTCTTGGGGAATACACATATCAGTTAACTGCGGTTGATTTGTTTGGCAATGAAAGTGAGCCGTCGCAAATCAGCGTGAGTATTGCGGACACGGTTCCTCCGGCTACTGCGTTTATTCCGAGCAGGGATTTTTATATTAAGGATGGAAAAAATTACGCTTCGGATGAGTATAACTATGGTTTTCAGGCGACAGATGCTTTTACAGGAGTTGACCATATTGAGGTAAATATTGATGAGCAGGGATATATTGTTTATACGGATTCAATAGTTTTCACGACTACCGGCATTCACACCATAAAATACAGAGCTGTGGATAATGCGGAAAACCGGGAGACCGAGAAATCAATTACAATTTATGTTGATGCAAATAAACCGCAAACAACCGCTTTTTTTACCGGGACATATTTTGAAACTGAAGGGAAGTTCTATATTATAGAACAAACACAAATATCTTTTGTCGTCGCAGACCCTTATATTAATGGGGTGAGTTCCGGTTTAGATTTCACGGAGTACAGGACTAACGGTGGGGCGTGGCAGGCATATACCGCTCCATTTACAGTTTCTGATAATACCAATCTCCTTGAATTCAGAAGCACGGATAATGTCGGGAATGAAGAGGTAGTTAAAAACATTTCAATCGGCTTTGACACTCTGCCGCCCGTAACAAGCGTTAAGGTGTTCGGCCCGAGCCGACAGGATGAGAAATTATGGATTTCGTCGCTTACGCCGGTTGGTTTTGAAACTCAAGACAATACAAAAGTTGATTATACGAAGTTCAAAATTGGTTATACGGATTGGGATATTTACCAAAGTGAATTTAACTTAGCGCCTGAAATAAAGAAAGCGGAATATAAGGATGCGGGGGAGGCTGCATGGCAAAGCGGCGAATTAAATGATTTGAAAATAGATGCTTTTGGTAATGTTGAGTTAAAGGAATATCCAAGTTATTTGTTTGTTGCTCAATCCGGCAAGATTGTAAAAATTAGTATATGTAATGGCATTGAGATTGAAAGAGAAACATTGGATTCCCTCTATGTGCCGAGCATACCGTATAATGCACTGTCTTATGTAGAAGGTATTTCACATGATCCGGTGAATGACTTTGTTTATCTTACAAACACCTATTGTGATGGGATAATAAAGACAAAAATGGATGGTACGGAAATAACAACTTTCGGGGAATTAGGTTCTGGTATTAACCGGTTTAGAGATCCTTATGGAATTTTTTATGATCCAAATTCCGAATATCTTTATATAGCTGATACAGGAAATCATCGAATAGTTAAAATGAAAACAGATGGTTCTGATTGGCAAACTATTGGTGGATTTAATAGCCCAAGAGATGTCTATTATGATTCATCTACCGACTTTGTTTACATTGCCGATTATAATAACAATAGAATAGTTAAGACAAAGATGGATGGTTCGGAATGGACATCTCTAGATGGTTTGGGAAATCCTGCGGGTGTATATTACGACAGTTTTTCTGATTACATTTACGTAACGGAATATTTGCGGTGTCGTATTGTAAAAGTAAAGATGAATGGACAAGGGAAGGAAATTTTTGGCAGTCATGGTTCAGGGCAAGGGCAATTTAATAATCCGCAAGATGTTTATTATGATTCGAATGAAGATGTGATATATGTAGCAGATACTTATAATTCTCGCGTAGTTAAAACAAATATGACAGGTAGCGTTTGGCAAGTTAGTAGTGGTTTGAGATACCCACGGGGGGTGTGCTATGAATCGGCTGAAATTGAAGGTTTTATTTCTAATGGAGAATTTGTTTCGCGCATTGTTGATGCGGGGGATATAGTCGAATGGGGCTTAATAGAATGGCAATCACAAACGCCTTTTGGCACGACAATTTCTCTTTGTACCCGAACAGGAAATACTCTTCTCCCTGATACGACTTGGTCGGATTGGTCGCCGCTATATACACACAGCGGTAGTCAAATTAGTTCGCCGGCGGGAAGGTTCATCCAATACAAAGCTGTTTTCGCAACTAATGACAATAGCGTTACGCCATCCTTAAATGAGGTAACATTGAAAATTAAAGAGGGCGTTAAAGACGAATTTGTGGTTTCCTATTACAGTACAGACATTTTTGGAAATCAGGAAGAAGTAAAATCAACGGTTGTTAAAGTGGACAGCATTGTACCGGAGGCGCCTCAACAAATCGCTTATGAAGTGGCTGACATGACAACGGTTAATTTCAGTTGGCAGGCAAATACAGAAACTGACCTTGCGGGATATTATATCTATCGTGACGGGGACAAACTCAATGATACTCCTTTGTGTTTTCCCGTTTATCAGGAGACGAAAGCAATTGCGGGAATCTCACAGCTATATTGGGTAACGGCGCTTGATAAAGTAGGCAATGAGAGCGCGCCGTCTCAAAAGGTTAATGTGATAACGCTTCCCGATGAGACAGCCCCCGTGTCAACAATCACGGTAAGCGGATATAGTTATATTTCTCCGGATGGGAACAATTATGCGGCGTTGGCATCTTCATTTTCTATAACCGCCGCGGATGATTTATCGGGCGTGGATTATATTGAATATAAGATAGGCGACGGCGATATCCAGCGGTATCAGGAACAGCTTCTCGTCGTAGGCGAGGGAGAATATTTCATAAGTTATCGCGCTGTTGACAGAGCCGGAAATCAGGAGAGTTTCAGCGAATACAGAATAATTATTGACAGCGCCGCGCCTTTCTCAATTTTAACCGCTTCCCGCGGGTTATATAATGACGGGGAAAAAGATTATGCTAATTCCGATGTCCATTTTATTTTAAGCAGTACGGATAATTTAAGCGGAGTGAAAGATATATTTGTCGCCGTGAAAGATGATTTCCAAACTTATTCGTCGTCGTTTACGCTGAGCGACGAAGGGGATTATCAGATCAAAATTTATGCTAAGGATAATGTTAATAATTCGGAGGAAGTAAAAACATACAATATCTGCATAGATACCACGCCGCCGGCGTTGAGTGAAATACTTATTTTACCGGAAAATAGTTCTTTAGGTATTGTAGATATTTATTTTCAGGTTTCCGAACCGCTTGTTAAAAATCCAGGGATAACAATAAATGGAAATCCCGCAGAATTTATTTCTTACGCATCGCCATTTCATTATCAATACGAGGTAACAGGGTTTGATACTGAGGGCCCGGCAGAAGTGATAGTATCTGTTGAGGATTTCGCAGGGAATAAAGCCGTAGATACCTCAGGGGAACTGTTGATTGATTACACCCCGCCGGATATAGCCGTTTACAGCCCGCTGGGCGGCGACAGATATATTACTGCCGGAAACAAGATTATCATAGCTTATGATGTGAGCGATAATTTTGATTCCTCGCCTGATAGCAGAGCATATTTAACAAATTTGACGGAAGGAACAACCATGGCTGTTTTTGCATATCAGATTATTAACCCCGGGGATATTAGTCCGGGCCAATGGACAATGACAATTGAGGCATGCGACAGCGCCGGGAATAATATTTCGACAACGACGGCGGTTTTTGAAGTGTCCCATGATGTGTTGCCGCCGAGGACACGCCTCAGTTTGGGTGAGCCGCGTTATTGGCAGGATCCCGTATTTATTACGGATGGTATGGTGATTACTTTAACTGCTGATGATGATTTGGTTGAGGCGGGAGACGGCATTGGTATTGGAGTGGAAAAAATTCAGTGGCGAATAGACGAAGGCGACTGGTTAATCTATGAAGCGGAGCAAACTCTATCGTTCGCGGAAGGCGAACACAGAATTGAATATTACAGTGTTGACGGCGCGGGCAACACGGAGCAGATAAAATATTTTGATGTTGTAATTGATAGCAGCGCTCCTGTAAGCCGGATAAAAATTGGCGAGCCGGAGTTATTGTTTGAGGGGAAAACTTTTGTAACGGCGAAAACGCCTTTTGTAATCGGAAGCGATGATAATTTGAGCGGAACAAAGTCAATAGAATATCGTTTAAACTATCTGCCTTTTCAGCCGTATGCAGGCTCGTTTAGTCTCGGAGAAAACAAAGCGGAGCAAGAGAGAGATAATTTTAATCAGCTTGAACTTTCAGATAATTGGCGCTGGCAAAGAGGTAACACCGAAAACCGTTCACTGACGGAAGAAAGGGAAAGTCTCATCATATACACGGCGAACGGAAGCCTCCAGGGCGCGGAGAACAGTCAGGAAAATATACTTCTCAGGAATATGCCCGTTTACGGCAACATGGTCGTGGAGACGAAGTCGGAATTTAATCCTGAATATGAAGGGCAGGAGGCGGGGATTTACATTTATCAGAATGACGACAATTATATCAAGCTGGTGAAGACGGAGAGAGATAATAAAAATTATGTGGCCGCCGCAATGGAGAAAAACGGACAATACAGTGAAAGCGTAAGCATTGAGGAATTTTACGAAAAAGATATTTATCTGAGAATCAGGAGAGAAGAAACGAATTACCGTTTATATTATTCCACCAACGGGTTGAGCTGGTTTAAGACCGGGGAATTTGACGCAGCCGGGATGACGGCGGAAGCGGGTATAGGAGCGTGTAACGGCATAGAAGCTATTGCCTCGGGCGCGAGAACGGCGGCGAAGTTTGATTATTTCAGTTTATACCGTACAGAGCCGTCAAATTTAAGCGACGGCGAATATGCGCTTTCGTATTATGCAGAAGATAATGTGGGGAACAAAGAGGAGCAGAAATCAGTTACAGTTAAACTTGATGACAGCCCGCCGGAAATTGAAATCGTTTCGCCAGCGGGAGACGGAAGATACATAGCGACGAAGGATAAGATAAATATTGTTTTTGATGTTTCGGATGCGGGGCCGTATAATGAAGCGGCGTATCTGACAGTTGTTGACGCTGACGATCCGGATAAAATAGGATTGAGGGTTTACGTGAAACCCGGCGATTCAATAGAGCCCCTGGATTTGCCGACTTATGGGCATTATAAATTAACGGTGGAAGCGATTGACTGGGCGGGGCATAAGGTGACAAGGGAAAGCAGCAGCTTTGAGGTGTTGTGGGATATTCTGCCGCCGAGAACGGAGATTGCTTCGGGACAGCCGAAATACATCACTGAAACAAGCACATTTGTCGCAAAGGGAACACAATTCGGTTTAAGCGCGGTTGATGACATGGTAGAAGTTGGAGATGCAATCGGATTGGGAGTAGAGGAAACAAGGTATTCAATAAATCAGGGGACATT
>PHAM01000030.1 GCA_002841685.1 Elusimicrobia bacterium HGW-Elusimicrobia-2
CCTTATCTTCTTTTCATATTCTTCCCCAAAACAAATCAACCTGATAAACCTATATTTCTTCCCAGGGGGGTCACGATGTCCCTTCCTATTCCCAGACAAGCCAATGAGCCTTATTGTAATTGGCGGGGTTATTTGTTAAGCTTGCGACTGGATAGGAATTAGGATTTGTAAAGAGACATATTTTGACACATCTGAAAAACACATCATATACTGATTTGCCAAAGGTGAAATTAAAGTTAAAGTAACGGAGTAAAAATGATTGAAGGAAATTTTAAGGATCTGGGTATTAACGACGAGCTGGCCGAAATACTCAAAAAGAAAGGTTTTGAGCATCCCACGCCCATACAGAAGCAGACCATACCTCTGATACTCGATGGAAAAGACCTGATAGGGCAGGCGGAAACGGGTTCGGGCAAAACCGCGGCCTGCGCGATACCCCTCGTCCAACAGGTGGACAAGAGCGTCAATGACATACAGACGCTCATCCTCACGCCGACGCGTGAGCTGGCGCTGCAGTATCTGGATGAGGTGAGTTCCTTCGGCACGCCTTACGGGGTGACGCCCTTTGTTATCTACGGAGGGTTCAATAAGGATATACATCTGGCAAAACTGAAATCGGGCGTTCAGATACTCGTGGCCACACCCGGCAGGCTCATCGACATTATTTACAATCACTATCTCGCGCTGGAAAACCTCAAGACAATGGTCATAGACGAGGCCGACGAGATGTTGAAGATGGGTTTCATAGAAGATGTCGATTTTATAAAAAGCTGCATAGTGCAGAAGCATCAGACGCTTCTTTTTTCGGCGACAATGCCGCCGCCCATCAAGCGCCTCGCGGGAAAATACATGAAGGACGCCGTGCATATAAAACTTAACGCCGACCAGTCCGGGCCGTCAAGCCTGATTCATTATGTCATACACGCTGAAAGCCGCTCCAAGGACAGGCAGCTCTCCATGCTGCTTGCACAAAAAGATATAACGCAGGCCATTGTTTTCTGCAACACCCGCACCCGCGTGAAAACTCTCTACAAATCGCTGCAGGATAAATTCCGCGACGTGGATTATCTCCACGGCGGCATGGAACAGAACCTGAGAACAAGGATAATGGACAAGTTCCGAGCGAAGAAAATAAAAGTCGTAATCACGACGGATGTCATGGCCCGGGGCATAGATGTCAGGGGAGTTTCGCACATAATCAATTACGATTTTCCAAAGACCTCAGAGAGCTATGTGCACCGCACAGGGCGCACGGCGAGGCTGGGCGGCGAAGGCACGGCCATATCCATTGTAACGCGCTCGGACGCTGATATTTACAAAGAAGTCAGCGAAAAATACGGCATCAATCCCGTTGCCTTTCCCGGCTCCGCCGCAGAAGATGACAGTTCGGCTTCAAGGCCTCACCGCGGCCGCTCAAGAAAAAAGTAGTCTTTGCTTGCCAAAGAGAGCTTCCATTTGTTATAGTTTACCGTTTAGATCGGGAAAAATTTAGTGTTTAGGAGAAAAAGATATGGCTAGAGTGAAAAGAGGCGTTACAAAAAGAAAAGCACATAAGAAGGTTCTGAAACTGGCGAAGGGCTTTAAGGGAGCCAAAAAAAATCATTACAGACAGGCGAACGAGAATCTTGAAAAGAGCATGATCTACGCCACCCGTGATAGAAAGGTGAAGAAGAGAGAATTCCGATCGCACTGGATAACGAATCTCTCGATCGCCTGTGAAAAAACGGGCTTTAAATATTCAAGGTTCATTGACGCTATGAAAAAAAAGAACGTGACGCTCTCGCGGCCCATGCTCTATAAGATAGCGGTGAACGACTTTGAGACATTCAGAAAAATCGCCGATTTTGTAAAATGATTTTATCCTTTCAGGAGTTGACAAAATGCACATTGATGCGGAAATATCAAGAATACGTAAAAATTTCTTTGAGACGATCAAAGATATCAAAACAGCCGAACAGCTCACGAATGTCAGAGTTGTCTATATAGGCCGTAAAGGCAAAGTCTCAAGACTTTTAAGGGAAGTGCATGGCCTTCCCGCCGACATAAAGCCTCGTGTGGGTAAAGAGCTGAATCTGCTCAAAAACGAGATAGAGAAAAATATCATGGACATCTCATTGCGTTTTACGCCCGGCGCGAAAGAAGAGGCCATCGACGAGACTCTCCCCGGAAGGCCTTTTTCCGTCGGGGGGCGTCATCCGCTGAGCATAATCAGGAACAAAATAGTGGAGATATTCTTCTCAATGGGCTTTTCCCTCGTGGAGGGGCCTCTCATGGAAGATGACTGGCACAATTTCACGGCCCTCAATGTGCCCGAATTCCATCCCTCCAGGGATATGCACGACACTCTTTATCTTGAAGGCAAGGATAATATACTTCTTCGCACGCACACCTCGCCCGTTCAGGTGCGCGTGATGAAACACAACAAGCCGCCGCTGGCGGTGATAGTGCCGGGCAAATGTTTCAGGAACGACGCCATAGACGCCTCCCATTTTCCGGTCTTCCATCAGGTTGAGGGCCTTTGGGTGGACAAGGATATTTCCCTGGCCGATTTGAAGGGCGTACTCAGCGCTTTTGTGCACCGCCTCTTCGGCAATGTCAAGGTGCGTTTCAGGCCGAGTTATTTTCCTTTCACCGAGCCTTCCGTTGAGCTGGATATGGGTTGCCCTGTGTGCGGAGGCTCCGGATGTTCCACCTGCGGACATGGCGGCTTCATGGAGATAATGGGTGCCGGAATGGTACACCCGGAAGTGTTCAGGAATTCCGGTTATGAGGAAAAATACCAGGGATTCGCTTTCGGCATGGGAATAGAGAGGATAGCGATGATATATTACGGCCTGGCCGATATAAGGGATTTTTATAACAACGATTTGAGATTTCTGGAGCAGTTCAAATAAAATGGAGATGGAAGGATGCTGATACCGGTTAAATGGCTCAGGGATTTTGTGGATGTTTCAGGCGCCTCCGAGGTGAAGGACATACTGCTCAAGGCGGGTTTTGAGGCCGAGCTCGTCTTCAGCAAAGAGAAATTCAACGGCGTTGTGGCCGCGCAGGTGCTCAAGGCCGCGCCGATCCCGGGCACGCATCTTAAGAGCTGTCTTGTCAGCGACGGGAAGGAGCTCTGTTCGGTTATATGCGGCGCTCCCAATGTGGACAAGGGCCAGTTCGTGGCTTTCGCCCGCGTGGGCGCTGAGCTGCCCGGCGGGATCAAAATATCAAAGCGGAAAATACAGGGCAATGTCTCCTGCGGTATGATAGTTTCGGAAAAGGAACTCGGAGTGGGTGACGGCGCTTCGGGCATCATGGTGCTGAAAGAGGAACTGCCTCTCGGGACGCCCTTGACCTTTCAGAAGGATGAGATGGTTGAGGTTGAGATAACACCGGACAGGGGCGACTGCCTTTCCATTCTGGGAATAGCCAGGGAAATAAGTTTTTTCGGCGGCAAAGAACTAAAAAATCCCATTATAGAAAATATAGCAGAGGAAGGCGCTCACTCCGGTTTCAGGGTTGAGAGGGTGTCTGGGAGCTGTCCTTTTTATACGGGCTGTCTCATAGAAGGCGTGAAAATAGCACCGTCGCCGGACTGGATCAAAAACAGGATATTATCAATGGGACTCAATCCACAGAACAATGTCGTTGACATTACCAACATGATACTTTTTGAGCTGGGCCAGCCGCTCCACGCTTTTGACGCGGATAAGATAAAGAGCGGGATAATAAGGATATCAGACGCCGTGGATGGTGAGAAAATCACTCTTCTAGACGCTAAGGAGCGCGCGCTCAAAGAAGGCCTGTGTCTTATAAGGGATGGCGACAGGCCCATAGCTCTGGGCGGCGTGATGGGAGGCGCGGAAACGGGCGTTTCAAATACAACGTCGAGGGTGTTCCTGGAAAGCGCCTACTTTGAGCCGGGCGCGATATACAGGAGCGCCAGATATCTTGGCATAAACTCACCTTCCTCAATGAGATTTTCAAGAGGCGTGGATCCGCTGATGGTCAAAAAAGCCCTGATGAGAGCCGTTACGCTGATCAAAGAAACGGCATCGGGCCTCGTAAAGGAATTTTTCCATGAAGGCAGGGTGCCCGGTAAGCAGCCCATAACGGTCAGAAGAGAATATGTGAGATCTCTTCTGGGCGTTGATATACCGTCGGACGCTCTGGCTAATGCCCTTGCTTTTGCCGGCGATGTGCAGAGCACTGACGGCGGGACCATAAAAATCCTTCCATATTCATGGAGGAACGATCTCAGTATAGAGGAGGACATGGTTGAGGAGGCTGTCAGGTCTATAGGATATGACAGCATTCCGCCGAAGTATCCTGCTTTGAGGCGGATGCCCTACGGTTTGCCGGATCCTGTAAGAGATAGAGAAAAACTGATGAGCGCTTTTGTTGCCTCGGGCTTCAGCGAGGTTATAACGCCGGACATGATATCTGAAAGCCGGCTGTTCCAGAATTTTCCGGAAGTCATAAAAATAAAGAATCCGGTTTCAGCCGATATGGGTGTGGCGAGGCCGACGCTTTTTGTCAATCTGGCTGATGTGGCCAGGCACAACATATCCCGCGGCATAACTGATGTCAGGATATTTGAGGGCGGTTCGGTTTTCAAAAATGATTCGGGAAAATATACTGAAGAGGAAATGATAGCGGGAATGGCCACAGGCCTCGTGGCGCCGCTGAGCCATTACAAGAGCGAGCCCGTTGATTTTTTTTATGTGAAGGGCGTAATTGAGGGCGCGGCTGAAAGTCCGCCGGTAGGCGCGGCTATGCGCATGTCTGTCAGTGAGAGGATCAACGCGCCCTTTCTTGAGAACGCCGTTCTTTTCAAGGAAGGGGGCAAACAGCTTTTTATGATAGGAGAGGTGACGGATAAAGCACTTAATTCTTTTGACATAAAGAAGGATTTTCTCACATCGCCTATCATATATTTTGAATTCTATTTCAAGAACCTTCCCGCCGTGGCGAAAAAATATTCGGCGCCCCCGATGGTGCCGGCATCGATGAGAGACCTTTCAATTCTGATAAAGGAAGATGCCAGTTTCGCCGATGTGGAGAAGAAGATATTCGAAAGCGGCGCTCTTAATCTGGAAAAAGCCGTTCTTATCGACCTTTATCGCGGCGCCCAGGTGGAAGAAGGAAAAAAGAGTATGAGTTTCCGGCTTTTTTTCAGGGGCAAGGAGACCCTCATCCACAGCGACATCGACGCGCAGCTTGCCAGGATATTAAAAGCTCTGGCGGATGCTTTCGGCGCCGAGCTGCGGAAAAAATAATTGGCGTTTTCCCAAAGAAAACCTTTTAATCAAAATTGGTTTTACGCAGCATTGTTTCTCACGGCGCTGATACTTTCTCTTTATGTGAGATTTTCTGTTATAGCCGCGAACAACAGCGAACCTCTCAGGGGCGACGCCGGAGGTTTTGTTTTGCACGCTCGGTCTATGACAAATTTTTACTCCGCTTCTCCCCGCGAGCCATTTTGGATTTTATGGGTCAAGTGCGTCGCGGCGTCTTTCCAAGAAGCCAAAACCGGCATGAGATTTGCCGCCGCCGGGGCTTTTTCCCTTTCGGCCATTCTGCTCTTCCTTATTCTGAGGCGTGAGCTTGGAAATGCGCCGGCTCTTGCGGGAGGTCTTTTTTATCTCGTGATACCCTATATGTATTTCAGCCACATCAGGGCGCACCGACTGGAACTCTATCTTTTTCTGCTCCTTCTTTTCTGCTATATTCTGATCAGGGGGTTAAATAGTGTTTTTTCCGTTCTTGCCGCGGGACTAAGCGCGGCGGCTCTTGTTTTAACGAGGATGGAATCGCTGGCCGTTATAATCCCCGGTTTTGTTTTTTATGTTTTCGGACAGAGACGAGTGCCGCTGCCGGCTCTTAAGAACAGCGCTCTCGCGCTTCTTGCCGCGCTGATACTGGCGGCTCCGTTTTTTATCTCCTGCCGGAGAGCATATGGCTCCTTTTTCCACGATTTGAACAATCACGCCAGATTCTGGGATTCGCACGAGCACGCCGGAGAAGAGGGCTTCCGTTCACCAGAGGATACGCTTGCGAGGCCTTATGGGGGCAGAAATGTCTCGGTTTTTCAGTACGTTTTTTCCGGCAGAAACTTAAAAAATATAACCGTCAGATTCGTCAAAGGCTATTATAAAACTTTTACGCGGGCGGCCAGGCACATGCTGAGATTTTATTATGACCTTTCTTTTTTGATATATCCTTTCTGGGCGGGGCTTTTAATGATGCCTTTTTCAAAAAAAGGAAGGGGCCTTCTTTTTTGGGGGCTTCTTTTCATTTTCCCGCACGCTTATATTCTTAATTTGAATGTTGTGGGAAAACCTTCCGTTGATATAAGGTTCGCGGCTTCGTCCGTGCCGCTAATGGCTTTTGCCGCGGGATTTTTTATTTTCGCCTCAGCCAGGATATACGCTTTTGCCTCTGCTCATTTCAAAAAGCGATACCCCTCTTATTTTCCGTGTTGAGGCAATGCGTTTTCTTGACAACAGTGGGGGGAATTAAATAAAATCAAGGACAATGAAAGATGATCTAAAAAGACTTTCGGACGACGTAGACAGAGCGGTGAGAGTTATAAAGGCCCTCAAGGCGGAAAACGAAAAACTAAACAGCGCCCTGCTCCTTAAGGACGAGCAGATACGCGCTCTGGATTCACAGGGCAGGAACTCCGAGAAAATAGTACGGGATTTTGAAAGGATGAAACTGGAAAGGATAAAAATAAAAGACAAGGTCGGTGTGCTGCTTAACGCTCTGGGGGATGTTCAATGAGTACTTCCGTGACCCTTATGGGGAACAAACTCAGTATTTCCGACGATGAATTGAGCCCTGAGACGATAAAGGCCGCCGCCGAGATGGCCCAGAAGGAGATGGACGCTCTGCGGCAGGCGCTGGGAATGCAGGACACGCTGAAACTTGCGGCGCTGACGATGATACAGATAGCCGGGCGTCTTTTGGAACTGGAGAAAAAGGGTTATTCCCGCACGGAGGGGTACAGTAAGGGTTTGGAAGAGATGGCGAAAAAGTTAGAAGACGAGATAAACGCGTGAAAGAGGAAGAGGAGCGAAAACAAGCGCAGTGGCAAACCGGTCGTCCGGAGCCGTTGTTAAAAATATTTCTGCGGCCGTGGTGATGAATGTGATTTTTGAAGGGCTCTAAGAAGAATACGGGATTTTGATGCCGCGGTTCTTGGACCGCGGCTTAGAAAACCCACTTTGCTGTTCGCAGCCTTCTTCTGATCACATCCACCCGGCCGCGGATGATTTTCGATTTCTCACCGCTATTCATCGCACGATAAGGATTTAGGGATGAAAACAAAACAGGGTGATATACAGCCGCTCTCATGGCGGCTGGTGCCGGATTCTATTGACGGTTTCCTCGGACAGGATCATCTTTTTGCCCCGGGTGCGCCGCTGAGGGAAATGATCATGAAAGGGCGCTTCATGTCCTCACTCCTCTGGGGGCCGCCCGGAACGGGTAAGACTGCTTTTTCCAGGTTTATAGCCGGAAAATTAAAATACAAACTGGTTTTTATCAACGCCATAACTTCCGATGTCGCGGGGGTAAGGGAAATTCTTAAAGTCGCGGATTTTGAAAAGTCCAGCAAAGAGACGCTCCTGGTTGTTGATGAGATAGAGCATTTCAGCCGTTCGCAGCAGAATATTTTTCTGCCCTGCACCGAGAGGGGGGATATAAAACTGGTGGGGATAAGTTTTGAAAACCCGTATTACCGCATGAACACGGCTCTTCTTTCAAGGCTGAAGGTCTTTGAATTCAAAGCCCTTCCGGCAAAGGACATAGCGGGGATCCTGGAAAACGCGCTGAAATCGGATAAGGGCTACGGCGGTAAAATAAAAATGAACTCCTCCGTTCAGGATCTGCTCATAAGGGAATCAGCCGGTGACGCGCGTAAGCTCCTGAACCTGCTGGAGATGCTGGTATGCGGCTGCGAAGGCAAAACAATCACGGAGGAAGCCGCGCGGAAAGCGTTTACCGGGGGCCGGAAATATGACAAAAACGATCATTATGAGATGATATCGGCTTTTATAAAAAGTGTCAGGGGCTCCGACACCGACGCGGCGCTTTACTGGCTGGCCTGTATGCTCAAAGGCGGCGAGGATCCCCGTTTCATAGCAAGGCGGCTCATGATACTCTCGTCGGAAGACATAGGCAACGCCGATCCGGCTGCCCTGACCCTGACGGTTTCGGCGATGAAAGCAGTGGAATCGGTGGGTATGCCGGAGGCGCGGATCATTCTCGCTCAGGCCGTCATCTATTGCTCAATGACATCCAAGAGCAACGCCTGTTATGAGGCCATTTCAGCGGCTGAGAAGGCGGCTGAAGAGTCCCGCCCCGAGGTGCCGAGACATCTGACGCGCGCCGGGGCGGCGGATTATGTCTATCCCCATGATCACGGCGGTTGGGCGGATCAGCAATACAGCGCCGTTAAAAAGAAAATTTATAAAAGCCGTAAGAAGGGCTTTGAGAAGGAGCTTGACAGGATACATGAAGCTGTCAGAAAAAGAATCGCTTAGGGAAAGGGGTCGTCGGATACGCAAGATTTTGCCGGCGAAAGCCTTTTTGAGCGGTCAGATATGTGAGAGGATAATGGGCTGGGATCTGTTCGTGTCCCCGCGGAGGGTCATGAGTTATTGCGCAATAGACGGCGAAGTCGATCTCGGCGCACTGAACATCGCCGTGCCCGCCCGCGAACTTTATCTTCCCGCCGTTGTCCCTGATAAGAGCGGTTTAGCGATTGAGCCGCGAAGATTTTTTCAAGGCGCTGTTTGCGTGAAGGGTAAATTCGGCATAGACGAAGCGCCCGAAGGCGCCCCTGTGATAAAGCCGGAAGAGCTTGATCTCATTCTTGTGCCGGGGATAATGTTCAGTCTGGCGGGCGGGCGGATAGGTTTCGGACACGGTTATTACGATCGCTTTCTGGCCTCATGTGCCCCAGCGGTGAAAGCCGGCGTGTGTTTTGAGGCCCAGCTCGGAGAAGATTTTGAACCGGATAAAGATGATGTGAGCATGGATTTTGTGATCACGGAAAAAAAGATTTACGAGATCGTTAAAAGAAAAGAGGAGGGAAAATGAATATTATCGCAGCTGTTATAGCAGGTTTTGCCGCGGGCGCGCTGCCCGTTTATCTTATTCACAGGAGCGCCATGGGAAAGAAAGGCGCGGGGATAATCAGAAAAGCCGAGGAAGAGGCGGCGTTCATACGCGAGAAGGCGCTTCGTGAAAATGAAAGAAAACTTAAAGAGAAAGAAGAAGAGCTTATGAGTAATCAGCGCTCAAGACAGAGCGCACTGGATAAAAAAGAAAATGAGCTGTCTTCAAAGGCGCAGGAGATAGAACGCAAGGTCGGTGAATTTGAACAGGAACGGAGAGACGTGGAAAACAGCAGAAGAGATTGCGAACGCAAAGAGAAACTGCTGAAGATGAAGGAAGAGGAACTATCCTCCAAGCTCGTGATCCAGAAAGAGCAGCTGCAGAAAGCGGCGCACATGACGCCGGAAGAAGCGAAAAAAATCCTTGTTTCGTCCATGGAAGACGAGGCGAGAAAAGACGCGCACAAGCTCATAGGCGATATCATCAGGCAGGCTGAAATAGACGCTTCGGAAAAAGTCAGGCGCATAATAGCCACATCCATACAAAAGGCTGCCACCGACGAGGTGCAGTCTTTGACCACGACCGTCGTGCAGCTCAAGAACGATGATCTGAAAGGCAGGATCATAGGAAAAGAGGGAAGGAACATAAAAGCGTTTGAGGCCGCCACCGGCGTTGAGCTTATCGTGGATGACAGCCCCGGTGTCATCACTTTATCAAGTTTTGACGGTGTGCGCCGCTATGCGGGGGCATTGACGCTGGAAAAATTGATTTCGGACGGCAGGATACATCCCGGAAGAATAGAGGAGCTCGCCAAAAAATCCCAGGCGGAGGCGGAGATTCATATAAAGGAAACCGGCCGCAAGACGGCGGAACTTCTGGGCGTCAAGGACCTGAAAGACAATCTGATTGAAATGCTCGGCCGCATGGAATTCCGTTTTTCCTACGGGCAGAACATCCTTCAGCATTCCATTGAAGTGGCCAGGATAGCGAAAGCCATGGCCTTTGAGATAGGGGCGAATCCCACGCTGGCCTGCCGCGCCGGATTGCTCCATGACATAGGCAAATCCCTGCCGGGCGAAGTAGACGGCAGTCACGCCATTCTGGGGGCGGAGTTTCTTGAAAATAACGGTGAGTCGGCAAAAGTCATCAATGCCGTGAAAGCCCATCACGAAGAAGCGCCTTTTGAGACTGTTGAGGCCGTGCTGGTCGCCGCTGCCGACGCTTTATCGGCGACGCGTCCCGGAGCGAGGATGGAATCCGTCGAACACTATTTCAAGAGGATACAGAAGATAGAAGAGATAGCCATGCTTTTTGAGGGCGTCGAGAGGGCTTACGCGATTTCTGCCGGCCGCGAGGTGCGGGTTATAGTGTGCCCCGAAAAAATTACCGAGGCTAACGCTCCCGTTGTCGCCAGGGAAATCGCCCAGAAGATAGCGAGGGAAGTGGAGTATCCCGGCCAGCTCAAGGTGTCTCTCATCAGAGAACAGCGCTGGAACGAGCTGGCATGAAGGTTTTATTCATAGGGGATATTTTCGCCAGGCCAGGCAGGGAGATCGTCGCGGAGACCCTCCCGCGGATTTTTCAGACGGACAAGCCGGATTTTGTCGTGGCAAACGCCGAGAACGCGGCCGGAGGCAAGGGCCTGACGCCCAAAACGGCATATGAATTGTTTGATGCCGGAGTGGATGTCATCACGCTGGGAGATCACGCCTGGGACAGGAGGGAGGTTCTGGAAATTATAGACGATAAGCGTATTTTAAGGCCGCTGAATCTGCCCGCCGGAAATCCGGGCCGCGGCAGGGGAATTTACACAAAAGGGGAAAATAAACTCTGTGTTGCCGCCCTGATGGGGCGGACTTTTATTGAAAGGCCTATGGATTGCCCTTTTGCCGCCGCCTCAAAAGAGGTTTTTGACGAACCCACACTCATTGATTTTCACGCTGAGGCCACAAGCGAAAAAATCGCGATGAAATGGTTTCTCGCGGGGCGCGTCGCCGCGCTCCTGGGCACGCACACGCACATAGCCACCGATGACGCCGTCATAGAAAAAGGCACCGCCTACATAACCGATTGCGGCATGACGGGCGCGTATGATTCCGTGATAGGCGTGGACAAAGACATAATAATAAAGCGTTTTCTGACGGGTATGACGGAGCGTTTTGAGCCGGGCCGCGGGGATGTTCAATTCCACGGGGTGATGGTGGATATTGAAGGAACAAAAGCCGTCGCTATCCGGAAGATAACTATCAAGGACGGGGAAAAATAATAGCGTTTTGCTTACGGAGGAATTTATGAAAAGAGTTATGAAGATTGCGCTCGGAGTTCTGCTGGCGGGGCTTGTTATTTTGGCGTCAAGAGAAATATATGTGCGAAACACCACCGACGAGATATACCTTGTCTACACATCCGATATCCACGGCCATGTCCTTCCGGAAAAACACTACGACGCTGCCACTGGCGTGACATGGGAGACGGGCGGCGCGGGTTCGATGAGCGCCTATCTGTCTTTTCTGGACAAGCCCTATCTTCTTATCGACGCGGGCGACATCTTTATGGGAACGCCTGAGGGCGCTCTGGAAAAGGGCGAGTTCATTGTTAAGATCATGAATGACCTGAAATATTCGGCGGTTGCCGCGGGTAACCACGAGCTTGATTACGGCCTCGAGAATTTTCGGCAGCTCTCCGGAAAAGCGGATTTCCCTTTTTTGTGCTGCAATCTCATCAACAGCGACGGATCAGAAATCCCCTTCGTAAAACCTTATGAGATTTTTGATGTCGCCGGATACAGCATAGGGGTGACGGCCGTCATAGAGGAGGATATCCATAAGGTTTTGACAGGCGAAAACGCCGCGATGTTCGCTGTGCGCAGCGCCTCAGCAAGCGTTCAGCGGGTCGCGGACGAGCTCGCTGAAAAATGTCACGCCGTGGTGGTGCTCTCCGGCCTCGGACTGGACGGGGATAAAGAGCTGGCGCGGCAGATCACGGGCGTTGATATAATCGCCGGCGGTGAGACCCACATAGCCCTGAAAAAAGCTTTGATGATCAACGGCATCATGGTCTGCGAGCCCGGCTGGGGCTTGCGCTACGCGGGGAAAATAAAAATGCGCCTGGGGACGCGCGGTTTGGTAAGGGCAGAATGGAAGCTGGATAAACTTCTGGCTTCTCAATATACCTCTGGCAGTTTTGTTTCGGAGCGCATAGGCGTCTTCGAAAATGAAGATTATAAAAGGATGAATATACCGGTGGGTTCCGCGTCAATGTGGATACAGCGTTCTTCGGGAGGGCCCGTCAACCCCATGGGCAATCTTGTTGCCGACGCTATGAGGATCGTAGCGGGCACTGATTTCGCGTTCCAGAATGAATACGGGATACGCGCGGAGATCGCCCCGGGCACCGTCAGGATAAGGGATCTCGTCGCGGTCTCGCCTTTCGGCAACAAAATAGTGACAATGAAGCTGACCGGCTCCGAGATCCGGGAACTGCTGGAGCAGAGCGCAACCAAAGAGAAGGGTTTGCTTCAGATGAGCGGCTTAAAGATGATATTCAATTCGGAGCTCCCGAAAGGCAGAAAGCTCCTCAACGTCATCGTTAAGAACGCTGATATATGCCCGGAAAAAGAATACACGGTGGCGACAAACAGTTTTCTCGCCGGCGGCGGCGACGGTTTTGTCACATTCAAAAAAGGCAGGGACATAGGGGACGCGGGGATGAAGCTGCTGGATGCCACTATTGAATATTTCAAGAACAACTCACCCGTGGACCCCTCTCAGGAAGAAAGGGTAACAGATATCAGAAATTAAGGTTTGTCTCGAAAAGGATCTGTGTCACTTTTCCGCCGGTGGCTGACAATGCTTCTCCGCGGCTGAAAGACGAGTATATCAGGCGGAAATCAAGATTTTTTGTGCGGGCGTATTCCATGCCGATGTCCATTTCTTTTCCGAGTTCTTTCATCCCCTGTACGTCAACGGCGGAGAGCTCATAGGTGAAGTAGTTGAACAGCAGTTTCATGGGTTTGTTCATGACGGATGATTTGAATCCCGCACCCAGTATCCTGAGATTTTCAAGGCTGTTCTCCCTTCCGTTTTCCCTGTTCCTTATATAGTACTCGCCGAAATTTTCCTCTTCGTTTATGAAAGCCGCCCCATTATTGAAATGTT
Organism: Elusimicrobia bacterium HGW-Elusimicrobia-2; assembly: GCA_002841685.1. GTDB lineage: Bacteria > CG03 > CG03 > CG03 > CG03 > CG03. The sequence continues at coordinate 13,269 of PHAM01000030.1, forward strand.
CTTTAGCGTCGGCAAACAGTATAAAAGCGTTTCCTTCGCCTAATGTATATATATCTCCGTAGGCCGTGGTCCGCGCGAGCATGGCGCTCGTGTCGACCCCGCCGCTGCCGCTTTTGGCGTATTCAAAAACCCATTGCACCTCTCTGTCTTTGCCGCTTTCATAGCGTATATCCATCAGACTGAGTTCTGTCGCGCTTGAAAGAGTATGGTCATAATCTCTGAAATAAGTCAGAGTCGCCTTTCCGTTCAGAGCGTTCCTTGAAAGAGAAATAAAAGAGATGTCCCTGTCCGAATCGCCGCCGGCGAAAGAGGCGCTTGACGCCTCTATGAGTTTGAAGGACGCGCCCGCGGCGTTAAAGCCCCAGGGCAGAGACGCGTTGAATTTTACCCCGCTGAGCCCTGTTTCATCATCGTTTATGAGAAGGCCGTCGCCGAGCTTGCAGCCCTGCCGGCCGAGAGATGCCTCAAGAGGAAGGCCCAGGAGCCCGCCCGCGCTTATGCAGGCCCTGTCAAGAAAAAGTTCATCCTCGCCGTTTCTCCCCCAGACCCCGTTATTTTGGAGAGTGACATTCGCTTTCACGTCTTTTTGGAGCATGCCCTCAAAATAAAAGCGTGAGCGCTGTTCAAAATAAGAAATTTTCCCGCCGCTTTCGGAAAGGGCGTCCGCGCCGAAAGCTCTTCCCCTTATGTCGAGTCCTGTGTTGATATCGGCGCGCGCCCCGGCGGCCGCGAGAAGAATTGTCAAGGCGGCCGCGGCAAAATATCTGTTCGTGTTCTTCATATGGGATAATGATAAAATTTTTAAGTAAAATTTGCAAATATGGCGGCTTTTATATTAGAATAAACTCCGCAAAAAATGGTAATACGGAGGAAAAAGATGTTGAACAAAGAGAAATCCGCCTGCGGCGGAAAAAACAAATTTGAGAAAGTGACTTTCAGAACGGTGCCTGTCTACATGGCGGTTATAGCGCTGCTTTATTTTGCGGACAAACAGGATATGAACAGGCTGTTCCTCATAACGGGAGCCGTGATCGCGGCCATAGGCGAGCTGCTCAGGATATGGGGCTGCGGGCATCTTGTGAAAACCAAAGAGCTGATAATTTCCGGCCCTTACGCGCATTTGAGGCACCCTCTTTACACGGGCACATATCTTATAACTTTCGGTTTCTGTATGATGGCCGGTATGTGGTGGCTGCTCATTGTCAGCCAGCTGGTTTACGCGCTGTATTATTATCCGCGTAAGGAAGTCGTTGAGGGTTTCAGGCTCGCCGCGATCTACGGCGAGGAGTATTACAAATACGCCCGTGCTGTGCCGGCACTCATTCCGTCGCTGAAACCCTATGGGAAAAGCGATAAAAAATGGTCTTTTAAAAGAGTGGTCAAAAACAGTGAGATAGGCATACTTCTTGCCGTTATAGCGGCCATCGCCGTTCTTTATCTCAAGTTCACCGGAAAGATTTGAATTTCATAAAAAGTCTGTCTAATCCGTCGTATCATCAGGCGGATGTGTGGCTCGCGGAAGAGCTCGGAAGAAAATTCGTCCGTAAAGATTTCCGCAAATGGGGCTGGCCGGGCAGATTCCTGCTCGACCGTGAGGCCGCTTTTTACAAAAGGCTCGCCGGGATAAAAGGTATTCCCGCGTTTTACGGCTCTCCCGAAAGCGGCGTCATGGACATAGAATATATAGAAGGGAACTCCATAAAAGACAACAGGAATCTGCCGGCGGAGTTTTTCGATAAATTAGAGAAACTGGTTTCCGCTATGCATGAGAGGGGCGTTCTTTATTTTGACCTGCGGCACAAGAGCAATGTGCTCGTCAGCAATGGCGAGCCTGTGATAATAGATTTCGCCACCTGTTTTCATATGCCGCCGATGGTGCCTTTCCTGGGATGGGTGGATTCGGAGGCGGTTTTGTTCCTCAAACACAGCGTATCGCCGGAGCTTTTGAGCGCGGCGCAACTGCGCCATGTTAAAAAAATGAACCGGCTCTGCAAGCTGTGGTTCTTCAACTGCATTGTCAAAGGGGACTGACAGCGCGTTATTTTGTGTGGGCTGGTAAGTAGAATCTGTACACGTGTCCATCTGATATCATGCTGTATAGTTGTAAGAATAGTAGCATTTCAAAAGTACAATTATTTCTACACTTTTTAGCAGTGTATCTTGGAGAATACTACAAAAATGATCAGGAAAAATATTTTCCGACAATTTCGTCTACCTTGACAAATCAAGCAGAATACAATAGAATACATTAGAAGCAGATAGAATAAAAACAAGGGGGGCAAATGTCTAAAGTAATAACGCTAAGGCTTTCGCAGGATGAATACAAAAAAATATCGGCGGCGGCTGATATTGAACGCCGGCCTATTTCGAATTTTATCACAACGAGGGTGCTGACGGATATAGAAGATTCTTATTATGCGGATTCAATTGAGATGTCTCAGATCAAATCTGATAAACGATTGTTAGACAGGATTAGGGCAGGGCACAATGACGCGAAAAAGAGAAAAGGAAAATTTGTTGAATAAATTCAGAATTTTTGAAACAAATCAATTTCTAAAAGACCTTAAACTTGATTTTGGAGGCAGGCAGGAAAAAATAAAAACAAAGCTCAACGGGTACGTTTATCCGCAATTAAGGCAAAATCCCTATTTTGGCAGGAATATAAAAAAACTTAGGGCCTATAAGCCCGATACGTGGAGATATAGAATAGGCGATTATAGATTTTTTTATACGATAGACAAGCGAGAAAATGTTGTTTCAATGATAGCCTCAGATACCCGCGAAGATTCATATCGAAATTAAGTAAGGAATTTGGGCGTGTGCGCGCGGGGATTTTGACTTTGAGGCGTAAATTTTATAGTGTTATTGGTGATTTTTAGGCGGTTATAGCCGTCAGGCACGAGGAGGAAAAGAGTGGTTAAGATAAGACTCAAGAGATTGGGGGCGAAGCACAGCCCTTATTACAGAATTGTTGTTATGCCGTCGGAGAGGCGGCGTGACGGGCGTGAGATAGAAAAGCTCGGCTGGTATGACCCCACGAACAAGGGCAAAGAGCAGTATAAAATAGATATTGAACGCGCCGAGTACTGGCTTTCCAAAGGCGCTCAGCCGACGGAAGTGGTGCGCGGGTTTATTAAAAAAGAAAGAGTAAAGAGCGCCTGAAGGCGCCCTTATGGTCAGGGTGCTGATAGGCAGGATCGGCCGCAGGCACGGTTTGGGTGATGAGTTTTATATGACCGCTTTTATGCCTCTTCCCGAAGATTTAAAGTGTGTTTTTCTGGAAGATAACCCGGACAGTCTCGGCGAGAACTCGCGGCAGATACGGATCGACTCGCTGAAACAGGTCCACCACGGCGGACATTCTGCCGCGGATAAGTGGCTTGTCACATTTACGGGCGGGGATGACTCGTTGACAGGTAAATATATAAGCTGCGAGAAATGGGATCTTGACGGCGGTTTTTTCTGGCGTGAAGACCTCGTGGGATGCGAGGTTTCGGAGCCGTCCGGAAGAAAGCTGGGCAGGCTTTCGGAAATTATAGATGATGCCTCCCAGGTGTGGATCCGGATAGAGGAAGAATCCGGAGGGATGATCTCTGTTCCTTTTTTGGAAAGGTTTGTCAAAAAAGTGGACACAAGAGAAAAAAAGATCATTGCCAGTTTCCCGGAAAGCGTGATCGTGAGGGGAGAATGAAAATAGACATCCTCACAATATTTCCGGAATATTTTGACGGGCCGCTCAAAAGCGCCATGCTGGGCAAGGCGCTTGATAGGGGTTTGCTGGAAATAAGAGTGACGAATATAAGGGATTTCACCCCCGACGGCAAAGTGGACGACAGTCCCTTCGGCGGCGGGCCGGGCATGATATTGAAGGCCAAGCCCGTTTACAAGGCGGCGGAGAGCGTAATGGCGCCCGGAGCGGAAGTGATAATGCTGTGTCCGGCGGGAGAGCGTTTTACGCAGGAGACGGCGGCGGCTCTTTCCGGGAAAGAGCACATCATCCTCATAAACGGCCGGTATGAGGGAATAGACGAGCGTGTGGCCGAGCTTCTGGGAGCGAGGAAGATCTCCATAGGGGATTTTGTCCTCAGCGGCGGCGAGGCGGCGTCAATGGTGATTATTGAGGCCGTGACGAGGCTTATACCGGGCTTTATGGGAAATCCCGGCAGCCTTAGGGACGAGTCTTTTATAGACGGTTATGTTGAGTATCCTCAATATACGAGGCCCGCGGAATTTATGGGCTTGAAGGTGCCGAAAATCCTTTTGAGCGGCGACCACGGAAAAATTGAGGAATATAGAAAAAATAAAAAGAGGAAGGTTAAAGCATGAGAACTGGATTTGACAATTTTAAGTCGGGGGATACGGTGGATGTGACGCAGAAGATCAAGGAGGGCGAGACTGAGCGCCTGCAGATTTTCAGCGGCGTGGTCATGGCGGTCAAGGGGAAAAAGAATCCTGTGACTTTTACCGTCAGGAAGGTGTCCTACGGCGTTGAAATAGAAAAAGTCTATCCTTACAACCTGCCCGCGATCCAATCGGTGAAGATAAAGAGCAGAGGCAAGGTGGCCCGCGCTAAGCTTTATTATCTCAGGGGCCTCACCGGCCGAGCGGCGAGGATAAAAGAGCTGTAAGGCTCTTCCTGTGGTATCGTCCAAGAGAATAGCCGGGGATATCGCTGAGGGGAAGGCTTGTTCTTTCCTGGAAGAAAGGGGGCTTAAAATACTTTACAGGAATTACACGGCCCGAACAGGCGAGATAGACATCATCGCCGCCGACGGAGATGAACTGTGTTTCGTGGAGGTAAAATCCTCCTCGGGAGATTTTCTGCATCCGGAGCTCAAAGTGAATAAAATCAAACAGAAAAAAATCATCAGGACAGCATCTGTTTTTATGGACAGAGAAGGCAGGGAATTCGACGCTTTCAGATTTGATGTGATATCTTTTAACGGCGGCGAAGTCAGGCATTACAGAAACGCCTTTACAGCGGATTTATGAACGAAGATAAAAGCATAAAAGCTTTTGCCGGCTTCGGAGAAAAGGAATTTGACAACAGCCTCCGCCCGCGGGAGCTGGGCGAATTCATAGGGCAGGCCTCTCTCAAAAAGAAACTTGATATATGCCTGCGCGCCGCGGAGGGAAGGGAACAGCCGCTCGACCATCTTCTTTTTCACGGCCCGCCGGGCTTAGGCAAAACGACGCTAGCCTATATTATGGCGAAAGAGATGGGCGTTAACATAAGATGCACATCGGGGCCGGCTCTTGACAAAGTGGGCGATCTTGCCGCGATACTCAGCAGTTTCTCGCCGGGAGATGTTTTTTTTATAGACGAGATACACAGGCTCAAAGCCAGCGTTGAGGAGGCATTGTATCCTGCGATGGAGGATTTCAGGCTTGATATAATCATAGGCGAGGGCCCGTCGGCCAAAACGATGCAGCTGCCGCTGCCGAAATTCACGCTTATCGGCGCCACGACCCGGAGCGGTTCTCTGGGCGGCGCTCTGAGGGACAGGTTCGGCATTGTTGAGAGAATAGGCCTTTATCCGAGCGAGGAACTCTCCCTTATAATAGAAAGGTCCGCCGGCATTCTGCGGGTGAGGATAGAGAAGGACGCTTGTTTTCTGATAGCGTCCAGATCCAGGGGCACGCCGCGTATAGCCAACAGGCTTCTGCGCCGCGTCAGGGACTGGGCTCAGGTGCACGGGCAGGATATTGTTTCAGCAGCCGCTGCCGACGAAGCGCTGGCTGTTTTCGGCGTGGACAAAAACGGTTTGTGCGAGATGGACAGAAAGCTGCTGACGGTTCTTATAAAAAATTACAACGGCGGCCCCGCGGGCCTCAAGACTCTTGAGGCGGCGCTGGGAGAGGATGCCGACACGATAAGTGATGTATACGAACCTTACCTCATACAGGAAGGTTATATAGAAAGAACAAAAGCCGGGCGTATGGTTACGATGAAAGCCCGGAAAAAACTCGGGCTTTCAAAAAACAGCGATGGCGAGCTCTTCTGATTGCCTCGTTCATATCTGCTGCGGGCCTTGTATGAGCGGGGTCTATCCGCCACTGGGCAAAGAAAAAAAGATAACCGGATTTTTTTATAACCCCAACATACATCCCCGCTCCGAATACATCAGCCGATATATGGCGGCGGGTTTTACCGCTTCATATTTCGGTTTTCCCATGATCTCCGATACGGAATATGACACTGAGCGCTGGGCGAGGGATGTTTTAGAGGGGACTTCCCGCTGCGAGGCCTGTGTAAAATACAGGCTCATGAAAACCGCCCAAACAGCGAGGGAAAAAGCTTTCCCGTCTTTTACGACAACGCTCCTTTTGAGCCCCTATCAGGATCATGATTTTATCAGGGAGGAGGGAGAGAGGATAGCTTCTCTTACGGGAATTGAATTTGTTTACAGGGATTTCAGAAAAAATTACGCCGAGTCCGTTAGGCTTTCAAAGCAAATTTTGTTGTACAGGCAGAAATACTGCGGCTGTGTGTTCAGTGAAGCCGAGCGCTTCAGGCCGCCCGGTAAGGTCTCATCATGAGACATAATTTCTCGTGGTTCGGCACGATAAAAAGAATCAGAACCGTCCCCATTCTTCCCATTCTTTTTGTAATGGCTGTTTTTTTGCCGGTGTTTTTGTGCGCCTGTGACCCGCAGATAATCACGATATTGATAGAACGCAATCAGAAATCCGTGAATATTTCTTCTCCCGACGGGATGACGGCGGCGGATATGCAGACGGGCCGCAGGGTTCTTTTTCCCAAAGGCAGTTCATACAGGGCCGAGCCGGCCGCTGGCGGCGTAAAGATAAGGGGAGAAATGTTCGGCGCTATGGTGAGGCTCATACCGGAAGGTAAAAGCGTAAGGGTGAATGGCCGCGCCTTCAGGGACAGTATTATATTGCAGAATGAGGCCTCTCGTTTGTCGGCGATAAATGAAATAGGCGTTGAAAGTTATCTTTGCGGCGTTTTGCCGAAAGAGCTTTCTCCCTCATGGGATGAGGAGGCGTTAAAAGCACAGGCGGTTGTTTCAAGGACTTATATAATGGCCAATCTCGGAAGATTCGCCAAACAGGGATATGATCTCACCTCTTGTGAAAATTCCCAGGTTTACGGCGGACTTGATTGTGAGCAGGATTCGACTTCCGAGGCTGTCCGCGTGACGGCAGGAGAGGTTATTAAATACAGGGGCGGCATAGCGAGGGTTTACTTTCACGCCGACGCCGCGGGCCACACAGAAAGCCCCGAGTTCGTGTGGGGCTCCCCGGATCCTCCGCCTTACCTTAAAGGGCGGCGGGAACCGGTCAGAAAAGACACGCCCTATTCCTCATGGGAATATGAGACGAGTTTTGAAGATCTATCGCGTGTCTTTAAAAAAAACGGGTATAAAACGGGCGCGATAAAACGCGTTGTCATCAAGAATAAAACCCCGTCGGGCAGAGTTAAAAATTTCATGGTATATTCCGCATCCGGCAAGACGGAAATTAAATCCGGGAAATTCAGAACGATGCTCGGCGGCCGGAATATCAAGAGCACAAAAATTAATAAAATTATAAACGGCAGAAAAAGCGTTGTTTTCACAGGCGCCGGCTGGGGACACGGTGTGGGAATGTCCCAGTGGGGCGCGAAAGAGCTCGCCGAAAAGGGCTGGGATTACAAAAAAATACTCAGGTTATATTTTCCGGGAACCGGAATAGCTAAATATTAAAGTATCTCGTCGGGTATATCCTGTCTTTTGTAAACAGGTTTTGATGGTGAAGGCCGGAGATCGCGGCTTTTTTTTATCGGACGGGGGATCGCCCGCGGCAGTTTTTCAAGTATTTCAAAAATATCGTCACGAAGAAAAATATTCTGCAGCCTTGACGGTATTCTCCCGCAAATAAACATCAGCCGTTCAGGGGGCATCTTTATAAACTCCGCAATCCTGGCTATCGCCGCCTCCTCCGAGGGAGGGTTCCGTTTGCCTTTCAGCACTTTAGAAAGGTAAGAACTGTCGATGGAGCATTGTTTAGCGAAAGAGCGCAGCGAGAGCCCCGAGTCTTTTAACGCTTCTTTTATGACGAGCGCGAAATTTTTCTGGCTCACTTATCTTTGGAGAGTCTCACAAAGTCGCCTATTTCGACAGGCCCCTTGGAGTATTTGACTGTGGCAATGCAGGATTTATCCTCTATGTCGTCGCTTACTACCAGTATGCCGATGCGTCTTATAAGCACTCCCATGATTTTTTTGGTTTCGGGATGATATATTTTTTTGCTCGGCCGGTAAATATCAAAAGTGTCGTTGGCCTTTACCCCGTCTTTCTTTCCCGCGTCAATGATCACTTTTGACCGCTGGGCATGGATAGCTATGTCTTCCGTAAAAGCCGAGATTTTGCCGGTATATTTGAAATCCAGCGGCACCACAGCGTTCTCATTGTAAGGAGCGATAAACATATCAAAGTTTTCAGCTTCTTCTTTTGTTTCTTTGGCCGGCTCAACCGGCGTGGCGGCTATTTTCTTTTCGCGCTCAATGGGAATGATGAGCTCGTCTCCCGGAAAGATCCAGTGCGATTTCTTAATGTATTTGTTAAAGTCCCATATGTTCTTCCAGTGTTCTCCCTCGCCGTAGAAATGATCGGCAATCTTAAATAAGGTGTCGCCTTTTTTAACGGTGTAAACCTTGAAAACTGTCTCCATTTCGGCCCCTGATGCGCCGGATGCGAGAATCAGCACTAACACCAGAGAACTCAAACTTATTTTTTTAGACATCGTCTATTCCCCCTTTTCGCGTACAGCTATACGGTGTTATAATATCAAATGTGCCGGAGTCTTGTAAAGCTGAAAAGCGCCGCGCCGCGCCGCGCCGGTGTTTCGGCGCAATTAGAGGGAACGGCAAATACATCGTAACCCCTTTTATTTGAAAAAGCAATTTTTTTCTTAAGCAAAGAACAAAGATCAACAGGCGGGATCATAGCAATGT
>PHAM01000031.1 GCA_002841685.1 Elusimicrobia bacterium HGW-Elusimicrobia-2
GGTTAATGTTGATAAAACTTTTTAGCTCAGTCTTATCGTCGATATTATACCTTTTGGAGGTGCTTTTTTCAACTATGAATCGCTCAACTTAGGTTTTAACTAACATATGGTTTGTGTCATTGATATTAGTTTGCTCATGTTATACAATAAGTAAATATGTCTTGAAAAAGAAGGGAGGGTTTAATGCAAAATAGAAAAGTGATTTTGATAGCCGCGGTTTTCGGGGTTCTGGCCGTTCTGCTGGTTCAGGCGTTTTTAAGCAGCATAGAAAAAAAATACAAAGTGGGCGCCGAGCCGGTAAATGTTCTTGTCGCCAAAGGTTATATTTCCGAGGGTACGCTCGTCACGGAATACATGGTGGACACAAAATCGTTCCCCCGCAATTTCGTGTCTCCCGGCGCCGTTACTTCAATCAAGCAGCTTATGAATGAGCAGGGTATGTATATCAACGCTACGCTTGTGCCGATACTGGAGGGGGAACAGGTTACCTCGACAAAACTTGTGCAGCCGGGCAAGGAAACAGGTATGTCTATTGTTATTCCCGAGGGATACAGAGCGGTATCCATTGCTGTTACCGATATAACCGGAGTCGCTCGCCTTATAAAACCCGGAGACAGGGTTGATGTTATAGGCACATCCGAATTTATGGTAAAGCACCGCCCCATGGTCAGGTCTTTTACGGCGTTTCAGAATGTCCTTGTGCTTGCCTATAATCAGAATATAATGGGGACAGTAATCGCTCCCGATAAGAAGGCTGCGGAAGGACAGGGAATCGGTGAGATGCTGGAAGAAGACAAACAGGAAAAAATTCCAACCGTGACACTTGCTCTTACTCCGAATCAGGCGCAAAAAATAACGCATCTGGTAAGAATCGGCGAAATTCAATTATCATTACGGCCGATAGGCGAGAAAGCCACTCCGGAACTTTCTGTGATAGATACGGAAGATTTGCTGAACAACTGATGGCGCAGGGTCGAGTTATAACTATCGTCGGCGCCAAAGGCGGCGTCGGACAGACGACATTCGCGTGCAATATCGCGCTCGCGCTTCACAACCTCGGTAAAAAAACGGTGCTTCTTGATTTTAACACGGGGCTTCTCGGAGAGCTGGCGCTGCTTCTGCAGATGCACACGGATAAAACACTCATACAGATTCTGCCTGTTTTGAATCAGCTGAGCGCCGATATGATGCAGGGCTTTGTCTCAAAGCACACGAGCGGCATGGATTTTCTCTGCTGCGCTTCCGAAAAAAAAGAAACAGGCGAGATTCGTCCTTCGCACATATCCAAAATACTTGAATCATTTCACAATACATATGATTTTGTTGTTGTAAATCTCGGTCGGGGTTTTACAGATGTGCAGATAGCCGCGTACGATTCAAGCGATCTTGTGTTTCTTCTTTTCACACCCGAGCTTCTTTCGCTTTTCCACGCTAAAAAAATTATCAGCGGTTTTATAGAAAATCATTTTCCCCCGCAAATGGTGAAACCGGTGCTTAACAAAAGCGGACTTAAAAGCGGTCTTGCCGAAGCTCAGATTAAGGATTATTTGAAACAGGATATTTTCTGGGATTTGCCGTTTGATGCGGAAACGCTTTTTGAATCCATTAATAAGGGCCTGCCGGCTGTTTTGAACGCGCCTAAATCCTTTTTCAGCAGGAAAATCATACAGCTCGCCCAGAATCTTAGTTTCGCTGAGGATGAAGTGGAGAAAGGCAGGGGAATTTTCGCCGGACTTCGTGAAATACTCTCAAACGCCCGCCGGGACTATTCTCGCGCGGAAGTTGCTCCGGATGACATTCGTCCTGTGAACCCCGGCGCGGAAAATATTTACGAGCGACTTAAAGAAAACATATACCGGAAATTAGTGGAGAGAATAAAGGAAAGACAAATTGATGTCGCCGCTATCAAAACAAAACATCAGGAGGAAAAAGCTAAAAGGGACATTGAAAAAGAAATAGAAGCCATACTTGCCAGCGAGGGGGAAAACCTTTCCGAGAGGGTGGACAGAATTCGTTTATCCAAGGAAATAATGGACAGGGCGCTGGGCCTGGGCCCTATTGAGGACCTTCTTAAAGACCCGTCAATCACCGAGGTTATGGTCAACGGTATGGATAGAATATACGTGGAAAGAAAAGGCAAGCTTTCTCTCACAAACAAACATTTTTCGTCGCATGACGAGCTTATGAATATTATTCAGCGCATTGTCGTGCCACTGGGCCGCCGCATTGACGAGGCGTCTCCCATGGTGGACGCGCGCCTTGCCGACGGCTCTCGCGTAAATGTTATTATTCCGCCGCTTTCTCTGGTGGGGCCGACGATAACGATACGGAAATTTGAAAAGGAGAGTTTCACTTTTTCAAATCTCATCCACATGGGAGCCATTACCGCCGAAATCGTGGAATTTTTGCGCGTTTGCGTGCTGCTTAGAAAAAACATAATAATATCCGGCGGGACAGGCACCGGGAAAACCACCATACTTAACATTATTTCGGGTTTTATACCCAAAACGGAACGAATTGTCACGATAGAAGACGCGGCGGAACTGCGTCTTCCGCAGGACCATGTCATTTCTCTGGAAGCGCGTCCGCCTAACATAGAGGGTAAAGGCGCTGTTCAGATAAGGAACCTGGTTATCAATTCGCTCCGAATGCGGCCGGACAGAATAGTCATAGGAGAGTGCCGCGGCGGCGAAGCTCTGGATATGCTTCAGGCGATGAACACCGGCCACGACGGTTCTCTTACCACCATACACTCAAACAACCCGCGGGATTGTCTTTCAAGGCTGGAAACTCTTGTGCTGATGTCCGGCATGGATCTTCCTGTTACGGCCATCCGCGAGCAGATTGTGGCCGCGGTGAATATTGTCGTGCAGTTAAGCAGATTTTCCGACGGTTCCAGAAAAGTCACACACATTTGCGAGGAGACGGGCAAAGAGCAAAACAGCATAGTCATGAGCACTCTTTTCCAATTCACGCAGACGGGCATCGGTGAGAAAGGCAAAGTGGAGGGCCGTTTCTCTCCGACGGGCGTTATGCCGACATTTATAAATGAGATAAAAGCAAGGGGTATTGTCCTTGACCTGAATATATTTAAAGAAGGGGGTTCTGAAAATGCGTAAAAACTTTTTTTTCCTTATTTTGGGCGCGGCGCTTTTTACCGTCGCCGGCTGCGGCGACCAGAAAATCGTTTTTAACGGAGAGGTGCACAGGGGTGAAATAACTTATGAATATCAGATAGCGGGCGACACGTCCACTGAAGTTGTAGAAATACTCCGTGATTATGGCGGATGGGAGGGCGCCTACGTTAAGGAAATAAGCCACCCCGAAGTTGCCTACGCGGGCACTAACGGGGTGTACCGTCTTGAGATAAAAGTGCCGCGAAAACTCGGTTATGCGTCTGCGGAAGCTTTTACGCTTCAGTCATGGGCTCCCTCGGGACAGTCATCCAGGAACGAGAAAATTTCAAATTACGCCAGCGCCCGCCCCGGCGAGAATGTTTATGTGCGGCCTTTTCTGCTTGTCTATCACACATTTGAGGAAACCGGCGGCGATTAAATGTTTATAATCCTTCTGAAAACTTTGATCTCACTGGCGCTTTTCGCCGGCATATATTTTATCGTCACGGCGGCCGCTGATGAGATCGAAAGAAAAAAAGAGGAAGAAAAAGAAAACGGAGGAGTTAAAAAAAAGGTACTTGATTTTGACGATCTGCTTTCGGTCTTTGAAAAAGATCCCGGTTCAAAAAAAGCGCGTATCATCAAATTTTCCTGCGCCGGCGCTTTTTTTGTCATCTTTCTCGCGCTCTCGGGCAAAATGCTCATATCGCTGGCGCTGGGGGTTGCGGGTTTTTTCGCGCCGAAACTTCTCTCGGATCTGAACAAAGAAAAAAAAGCGAAACGGATAGACGACCAGCTCGCCGACGGGCTGGTGCTCATAGCCAATTCGCTCAAGGCGGGCATGAGTTTTCCGCAGACCATTGAGGTGATGTCCCGGCAGGGCACGCCGCCGCTTTCCGATGAATTCGCCGTGGTCGGCAGAGAGGTGAAAATCGGCGTGTCCATGGAAAAAGCTCTTTTTAATTTTGTGGGCCGCTGGCCCAAAATAGTTAATCTGCGCATTGCCGTAATCGCCATCAATATCGCTCAGGAAGTCGGGGGAAATCTTTCCGAGACGCTTTCCCGTTTAAGCGATACCATGAGAAAAAGAAAAGAAATTCAGGGCAAAATAGATTCTCTCACGACTCAGGGGAAACTGTCTGGCGTAATCACGGCTTTAATGCCGTTCGCTCTTTTCGCGGCTATTTCATGGATGTCGCCGGACATGATGGCCCCGATGATAAACACCGCGCTGGGGAACCTTATGCTGGTGGTGATACTCGCTCTGATAGCCGCGGGTTTTGTGATAATCCAGAAGATCGTGAATATAGACATATGAAGAAGGGGAAAAATCTGTGAATATAACGATTTTTGCGTCCGTGTTTTTTACGGTTTTCTTCGTCGTCCTTGCCGCCGCCGGCGGAAAAAAGGAAGACGATCTGATGAGCCGTCTTGACCTTTCGGAGCAAAAAGAATCCTCAAAACCGAAGCTGCAGCTGAGTAAGGTCATTATAGGGGGCCTGACCTCCCGCATAAGCGCTCTCAAATATCCATGGCTCGTGAAATACAGGGACGATGTGCGGCAAAAGCTCAATCAGGCGGGCAATCCCGCGGAGCTGACCCCCGACGGTTTTATAACGCTGGTGCTCGTCAGCATCATCGGCATGATACTTCTTGAGGTGCTTTTTCTTAAAAAGATCAATATCGTCGCCTTCGGCATCTTCGGTGTGATGGGATATTTCCTGCCGAAAGCGTCGCTTAAAAACATGATAACGAAAAGGCATCATTCCATACTCAGGGAACTGCCCAACATCCTCGATCTTCTGACGCTTTCCATGGAGGCGGGCATAGATTTCAACGCCGCGGTGAACAAAGTGATATCAAAATCCGAGAAATCGCCCCTGACCGACGAGCTGCGCCTTATGCAGCAGGGGCTCCGTCTGGGGCAGTCAAGGAAGGAATCAATGACCGAGATGTCCAAAAGGGTGTCTCTGGACGCGCTGACTTCTGTCATATCGGCGATAATACAGGCGGATAATCTCGGGGCCAGTCTCGGCCCTGTTTTGAGGGTGCAGTCGGAACAGATGCGCATAGAGCGTTTCCAACTCGCCGAGAAACTTGCTCATCAGGCGCCGGTCAAGATGCTGTTCCCGCTGATGTTCTTCATATTTCCTTCCATTGTTATAATGCTTTTCGGGCCGCTGGCTTTGAAATTCATGGGCGGCGTTTTCGGGGGTGTTTTCTGAGTGAAAAATGTGAAAAATGGGACGTCCTTAATTTTCTTAATTTCGGTTAATTTTGGTGAAAAAGGGGTTGACTTATGAACGATAAAAAAACGGAAGAACGCAGGATACGGCCGCCCAGGATAGGCCTTGTGACACAGCTTGTTTTAAAATCCATGATTTTTTCCGCTTTTTTACTGGCGGCGATATGTTTCTTTATCTTTAAATACCAGAAAAGCGCGCTCATAGAAAATGTCATTCAGAAAAACTCGCTGATGGTGTCCACCTACGCTTCTTTTATGTCCGACGCGAAGCAGATGAATGACGATCTTGTCATAGTGGATTACATAGAGCGCATGAAACGTTCCCCGATGGTGCGTTATATCATGGTTCTGGATGACCGCAGCAGGGTTGTTTTTCATTCTGACATGAGGAAGATAGGAAAAACATATCAGGACGCGGAATCGCTCCGGGCGGTGACTTCCGAGGAGCCGGTGACGCAGGAGGTGTATTTGGAGGGAGAGAGTTTAATGGATTTTGCCGCGCCCATAATGGTCGATCACAAAAAGGCGGCGACGCTGCGCGCGGGTTTCTCCCGGTCGAGCATAGACGCGGGTATAGAAGACATAAAGGAAAATCTCAGTGTTGTGGCGGTGGCGGGCCTGATAATAGTGATCGTCGGCTCTTTTGTAATCAATTCGGGCATAGGCGTGGATATAAATCATCTGAAGAATGCCGCCCGTGAAGTGTCCCGCGGCGAACTGCCGGAGACCATAAATGTATCAGGCTCCGGGGAGATAGGGTATCTGGCCAGGGTTCTGGAGAGGATGTTTGAGAAATTCAAGCGGGATCTTTCGGATATTGAAACCCAGAAAAAGGAACTGCGCAAAAATTACGATTTCTTTATTCAGAATCTCGCGGCATTCATCGACGAGGGCATAATAATCATGGACAGCGATAATAAGATAATATTCGCTAATGAGACGTCAGGGAAAATCGCGGGTTTTTCCGTGCTGGGATGTATGGGGAAACACATGCTCGAGCTCATCAAAAACGCCGAGCTCATAGAGTTCCTGAACCATTGTTCTCAAAACCCCAATGTCGCCGCGATGAGGGAGATACTGTCACTGAACTGCACGGCCGTCGCTGAGGTGGTGAAGGAAATAAGCACGGGCAAAGCGCTCGGCTCGGTGGTGCAGTTAAAAAACCTGAAAATTTGAAAAAGGCGCTGAATCTGAACCCGCGGTTCCGGAGTATAGTTTTACCGCTTGTTTTGTTTGTCTCCGGCGTAAACGCTTTTTTTATTCCCTCTTCCGAGGATGCCGGAAGCATTGACGCTTATCTTCGCGGCGGGATAGGCGCGCGCCATCTGGCTATGGGCAGGACAGGCGCCTCTTATGTCTCCGGGGCCGAGACGATGTACTGGAATCCGGCGTCTCTCGCCGGGCTTTCCGCTTTTGAGGGAATGCTGTCCTATAATATGCTTTTCGCCGACACTTATGAGTTTTTCGCGGGAGAGATAATCCCGACGCAATGGTGGGGTAATTTCGGCGTGGGGATGCTGCGCATGGGTGTGGAGGATGTCGAGGGCTGGAACGCGCAGAATCTTTCAACAGGTAAAATAGAAAACGAAACTTCGGCATATTTTGTTTCCTACGGCAATTCCGCTTACGCGAGCCCCCTTGAACTGGGGGCCACTCTGAAAATAGTGCATCACAATGTGGCGGGTTACACCGATAAGGGCTTCGGTTTTGACGCCGGGGCCAGATACACTTTTTTCAGCCACTTCATCAGCGTCGGCGCGGTTTACCGGAATCTCATGGGGCCGTCGATAACTCTCATAAACTGCGAGGAAATATATCCGCCATCTCTGACGCTGGGTGTTTCCGCCAATAGAGGGTATTTCCTGCTTTCCGCAGACGCCGCCTTAAGCAGCGGTGAAAACATCAAACTGTCGGCGGGGACCGAATACAGCAGATACGCTCCCTTCTTTTTCCGGGCCGGCATAAATGAAACGGAACTGAGTTCGGGTTTCGGATATGAGTTCAGCGGATGGAAATGCAATTACGCGTATACTATGCACAGCGCCTGGGATGAAAATCTGGGCTCTTCCCACCGCATTGACCTGAGCCGCGCTTTTTCGGGGGATCTTCAGAAATTCAAGGCCGGCGCCAGTAAGGACGTGACCCGCGCTTACAAAAAAGCCCGCCGCTGGGCGAGAAAAGGGAAATTGTTTTATGCCGTTGACGCCTCGCGCGAGACGCTTGAGCTTGATAACCAGCATGAGGAAGCCGCTTTGCTCATGCGCCGTGTGTATAACGACAGCAAAAGCGGTATTGATTCGGGGAAAATAACAAGATTTGAGGATGTGTCATATTCCCGCGGACTTATAGCCTATATAGACAACGATCTTCCCTTGGCGCTCAATTATCTGAAGCAGAATCTCAACCTTGTGCCCTCCAACAAGGAGGTCCGCGATACCGTGAATAACATAAACGCCGCTATTCTGAAAAAACGCCAGGAGGCGGAAGCGCGCGATAAATTTCAAAAAATAGACCAGTATATGAATGACGGTATTTATCTGTATTCCATAGAAAATTATGCTGCTGCCGCGGAAAAATTCACTCTTCTGCTCGCGCTCGCGCCGGACAACGCGGACGCCGCGCGCTATCTGGAGCTTTGCCGGAACGCCATACGGGAGATGGAAGAGAAGAACAGGCCCGCGCCCGCGCCGCGGCCCGCGAAAAAGGCGCCGCCGCCGGTTGAGGAAAAGAAACCGGCGCTCAAATTTGAGGTTGACCCCGAAAAGGCGGAAAATCTTTATAACGACGGCCTTGTGGAATATTCGCTCGGGAGGATCAAAAACGCCCTCCATTACTGGGAGATGGCGATAAAGTACGACCCCAAGAACAAAAAAATAAAAAAAGCTATCATCAACGCTGAGAAAAAACTGAAATGAAGGAGAGGGAAGAATGAAGAAAATATTACTGACGGCGCTCCTGGCCGCCGCCTTTATCGCGCAGGACGCGCATTCGTCGGGGGAGTCCCGGAAATCAAATAAGCTTTATAAAGCGGCCAGGGCGGATATTAGAAAGGGCCTTTATCTGACGGCTTATGACAAGCTCTCCGAAGCCTACTGGCTCGACCCCTTCAACGGCGGGGCCTTGAAAGAAATGGACAGGATCACGAAATCCTTTAAGAAAAATCTCGCCGAATGGTGCGAATATGATTTTGAGCAGAAGTCATACGGCTCCGGTTTTCTTTTTTATACGCAGGGCGATTATAAAAACGCCGTCAAGGAATGGGAAAAAGTGCTCATGGTGAAGGAGAACAGAGAGGTGCGGGATTACTACGAATATATCTCGGGGGAACTGAAAAAGGGTATGGAAAAAGAAAAGCTGTTATACGGCGGCAAGGCGAAGCTGGACAGGGAAAATGCCGAGAAACTCAAAGAGGAAGAAAAGAATAAGAACAAGGCCGTGAAGAAGCCGCCCCCGCCCGCGCCGAAATCCCCTCCCAAAGCCGCCCCGTCGGCGCCGCCTAAGCCGCAGGAGCCGAAGATAGATAAGGCCAAAGCCGAGAAATATTATAACGAAGGGCTCCAGCAGTACAGCCAGGGCTATCTGAAACTTGCCGCGGCGAGCTGGAAAAAAACGCTGAAATATAATCCCGCCCACACGAGAGCGCAAAGGGCGCTCACAAGAGCCGAGAAGATGCTGCAAACAAATGAATAACCTTATTCTCACGGATATCGCCTCAAACCTGCGGGCGGAGGATTATGCGCTTATTGTTTTTACGCTTACCTGCGCCGTTACCGACGCGTGGAGGAAGAAAATATACAACTGGGCCACGCTTCCCGCTTTTATAGCGGGCGTAACCCTTGCGTCGCTTTCCGGCGGCTGGAAAGGCCTGGGCTTTTCTCTCCTGGGCGCGGTCGCGGGCTTTATAATCCTTTATTTTTTCTGGGCGGCCGGCGGGATGGGCGCGGGGGATGTGAAATTCCTGATGGCGGTCGGAGCTATAAAAGGGCCGCTCTTTGTTTTCAAATCGGCTCTTTGCGGAATTTTCGTCGCCGGGATCGTGACGGTGATCTGGATGCTCGTCAGGGGCGTTTTTTTCAAAAGCCTCAAAAACGTTATGATTCCGTTTTACACTTCGTTTGTTTCGGGTTTTAGAATTTCGCCCATGCCGCAGACGAAAAGCCCGGCTCTTCCTTTCGGCTTTTATCTGGCTGTGGGTATAATGGGATATTGGCTTTACGAGGCGCTATTATGAATAAAAAGGTAGCCGCAGGCTTCAGCCTGCGTTCAAAAACAATGAGCATTTTATCAGGCAGGAAAAATTCCCGTTTGTTCATAAAAGAGGATGAAGAAAGGGAAAGGAAATATTTACGGAGTTTGAGTTTGAAAAAAAGCGCGGCCATTGTAGAGAATTTAGTCACGTGCAGATTGGGCAGGGATATTCTTGAGGCTAATAGAAAATGGAACAAAAAATAAAAAAGAAAGAAGGACTGGATTACCTGTTCGGGGAAATTTATTCTATTTTGAAAAAAAATAAAATCCCGTATTTGGTGATAGGGGGACTCGCTGCGGGTGTCTTGGGAAAACCGCGTTTTACGGAAGACGCTGATTTCTTAATTTTTATACCGCGTTCAAAGGCGAAAAAACTTTTGAAAACACTGAGGGGGCAGGGTTTTAATTTTGACATGAAAGAGGCGGAAAACACAATTATTGCCAGAGGGGTTTTTAGAGTTTCCCTGGGGGCGTATCACGCTGATTTTATCATCAACACAATTAAGATAGGAAGGGCGGCGCTTAAAAGAGCTTTTGATGTGAAATTGTTCGGTAAAAACGTGAAATTCCCGTCGCCCGAGGATTTAATTTTATTTAAATTGATTGCCGGCCGCGAGCTTGATATAATAGACGCCAAAAACATTTATTTTAGGCACCGTGATAAAATTGATGAACAATATCTGATTAAATCGGCGCAGCAGATTTGCGATGAAATTGAAGATATGGGCGTTTGGAAACGCCTGCAGAAATTGATAAAATGAGAAAATTCGCAAAACACAAGGGCAAACGGCAAGTCGCCCACTACGGGCTATTATTTGTTATTTGCGCGTTTGTGGTTTCTCATTTTTCATTTTTATATGCGGCCTGGGCTGACCACATCGTCATCAGCGAAATAGCGACTGGCGCTTCTGATAGCGCATCTGATGAATTTATAGAGTTGTATAATCCAACAAGCGAAACAGTTAATATTAGCGGATGGAAAATTCAATACTCTGTTTGGGATAAAGGTACTGATGCAACTTTTACAACAAAACAGGAGATTCCAGCTAACACAAATTTGCCTGCGTATCGTTATTATTTAGCCGCTAGCAATAGCACCGCTTATGGACATGGATATGATGGCGGTGATGAGGATGTAATAAATAATTGGGGTTGGGGTCTCGCGGCGGACGGTGGGCATGTTAGAATTATAGATGGCAGTTCATTTGAAAAGGACAGGGTCGGTTGGGGCACGGCGGTAACTCCGGAAGTAAGCGCCGCACCGGCTCACGGAAGTACAGATCCTGATGGTAGTATTGAGCGAAACCCCGGGGACTCCGATCCTCATGCAGGCAATGGAGAAGACTCAGACAATAACGGCGCCGATTTCATAGTTAGGAACAACCGTGATCCGCAGAGTTTGTCAGACGGCGCTGTTGAGCCCGCTCCGCCGCCGGTACCGGCGCTTGATTCTGTAACGGATAATTCGGATGGGAGTATTCAGGTGAGCTGGACGCCGGATTCTTTTGAGGGCACTTATTCCGGATATAATATATACAGGGGACTTACAGACGGCAATGTCAGCCTTTACAAAAATATTTCTGATTCAACGACTCTCACTTATGCGGATTGGGGCGAGGGGGCTGAAGAAGTTGTTCAAGGTACCACATATTATTACAAGGTATCAGCAGAGTCCACAGGGGCGCGGAATAACGAGAGCGCTTTAAGCGATGATGGATATGATGCTTTTTCTATTGACATCACAGCTCCGCCAATGCTCACGGGACTTACGGTTCTAGATACGAAACAGGGCAGGAGTGTTCACCTTTCCTGGGTTCCTTCTTCGTCGCAGGATCTTTCGAATTATAAAATTGGGTATAAAAATGGTTTCTTCGGTTTTGCCGTATGGGGGGCCGGCGTTTCTACTTATACGATAGACAAATGCAGCTATACGGTGGTGGAAGGCCTCTCCAATGGTACGCCATATTATTTCAGGATGTCGGCGATAGACTGGAACGGCAATGAGAGTCCGATAAGCGCCACTGTGGTATCCGCGACTCCGACGGATACTGTGCCGCCGCAACCTGTGGAAATGAGTTATATAACTGTAACGAATGAAGGTTCGGGTTCTGTGCTGAATCTTTCGTGGGCGGGTTATCCGGAGCCGTCAGATCTTGCTAATTACAGAGTTTATTATTCAACCTACGAATTGTCTTTGCCTTATGATGTGCACACAAGCACATTTTTTGCGGCGGTTCCTTCAGGCGTTAAAAACCGTTCCGTCACCGGCCTCACGAAAGGCGTCACATATTACTTCGCAATAACTGGCGTTGACGACAGCGACAATGAAAAGAATGAATTGCCCGGTCCGTCGTATTTCATATCCGCTTTTGCCACTGATCTCCCTCCTCAGCGGCTCACCACTTTAGCAGCAGTAAACGAGGGAAGCGGCGGAAAAATAGACCTCTCATGGACGGCGTCTTCGGAATCGGATGTGTCTTATTACAGCGTTTACAGGGCAAATTATGCCGCGGTCACGAAGGCCGATTATCAGTGGAAATGCAATATATCAACACCCGCTGTTTCCAGAACGGTCACAGGACTCACCGACGGCGTCACTTACTATTTCGGGATAACGGCGGTTGACGGCGCGAGCCAGGAAGGTGTTCTTTCAAGCACCGCCAGCGCAATCCCGTACGACACTGTGCCGCCTTCGGATGTTTCGGTAACCGTAACGCGGCTTTTGCCTCCGACGAATGGCGGCGTTCTGATGCTGAGCTGGACGAAGCCGGAAGACGCTGATTTTAACGGAACCAAAATTTATTCTTCAACCGGCGGGACTTCCGGCGTGATTCTTTCCAGCCTTATCGCGACGCTCCCTAAAACAACTGATTATTATTGTCACTCTTCTCTGACGAACGGTTTGACGTATTACTATATTATTCGTCCGGTTGACGAAACGGGGAACGAATCCGCGTCTGTGGCGCAATATCAGGGCAGGCCGCTGGATTCTAATTCTCCTGACGCGGTGGATAATTTTTCCGCTTTTGATAGGGGCACAGGCGGCGCCGTGCAGCTTTTATGGACAGCCCTTTCGCCCACGGAAGACGATTTAAGGGGTTACAACATTTACAGATACTCTGTTAGTGAAGGGACAGAAGCCCTCACTTTACTTTTGAGCACGTCCGCGATTTCTTATTCGGATACGGTTTTATCCACCGACACAACTTATTTTTACAGCATTCAGGCGCAGGATTTTTCCGACAATGTAAGCGCTCTTTCGCGATGCGAAGTTTTCGTAAAGGATGTTGAGGCATATCCGCCCGAAAATATTACGGCATTGGCGCCGGCGGGCGGAAGAATAGTTGAACTCAACTGGGATAATCCCCCCGACCATTTGGAAGGAATCAGAATTTACAGGTCTTTGAGTTCAACGACGGTTTTTGGAGTTATTATAAGCACTTTGATTCCGCCGACAACTTTCTATCGGGATTTAACCGTTATCAACGAAACGGTTCACTGGTACGGCGTCAAGGCAATAAATTATCTGGACTATTCGCATATTTTTGAATCCACGAACACGGATATTTATTCCGCCCTGCCGGATGATTCGCTGTCGCCGATGCCTCCCGGAAATTTTGCCGTATTTCTTTCAACGGTGCCGAACGCTCTTGTCCTTAAATGGAGTAAGCCGGCGGAAAACGAAGACGGCTCTTCGTTAGTCGATCTCGCCGGATACCGTATATACTGGGGAACATCGGGAGACGATATTTCCAACATCATAGATGAAGTTTTGTCCTCTCCGGAAGCGGAGAGTCATATTTTTAAAGGTCTTGGTTCCGCAGTTTATTACTTTGAGATAGAGGCAAAAGATTCGTCGGGGAATTTCTCTGTCCCATCCGGCACCGTCTCTAAAAAATGCGAAAGCATTATTGATGTGGTGACGCTTTCGGACGATAAAGAAACGGATTATTTCACGCCGAACGGCGACGGTATAGCCGATTCGCTGAATATAAATTTCACGCTGAAAGAGTCCAGCACCACGGTGGAGATAAAAGTATATAATTCAATCGGTGGCGTTGTCACGGAAGTTTTGCCGGACACCTACTACGCCGCGGTTATTTCCACTTCCGTAAAATGGTCGCCGCGCGGTATTCCGGACGGAGTGTACCGCATAAAGGTTTACATAAATGGCGATGAATATTCTTCAAAGTCTATAACCATTCAGGGTAGCGCGCAAATCCCGCCGGCGGCCAACAATTATCCCAACCCCTTTATAATGTCCCGTGACGGCTCCACAAAAATCAGATGGATGATGGCTTCCCCGTCGCCGGTCAAGATAGCCGTCTATGATGCTGTGGGAAGGCTTGTAAAAACATGGAAAATTTCGCAAACTGATGTAGAAGAATCCACCGGGCAATATTGGAAGTCCGTTAATGAAGACGGAGGCATTTGGTGCGAACTGCCATGGGACGGCAGGAACGGAAAGGGCAGGAAGGTGGGGAGCGGAATTTATATATGCCTTATCAGGGGCGGCGGTGTTGATGAAAAGATTAAAATTGCCGTTATACGCTGAATCTGAGAAAACGAACCCTGCGTACAGGGAGGAGAAATAATATGATAAAGAAAATTCTTATCTTGCTTATGATGGGAGCCGCCCTTTCGCCCGCGCGCGCGGAAGTGGCGAAGTGCCTGAACGACGAATCAAACGCCGACGAGCTGACGATGCTTGAACTCGCGAATAAAAAACCCGCCAAGCTCCTTGAGATCGCCATTGAGGCCGTGGAAATAAAAAACAACAAAGCCCGTAAGATGGGAATAAAATGGGTGGACAGCATCAGCATGGGCGAGATATCATATGTCAATGACGCCCGCGTTCCGGCCGTTATGCCGGAACTGCCCAGTTTCTTCAGGGTGGGGGAGTTCGCGAGGCTGGGCGCCATCACCGGGGATTTGAAACTCATGATGACCAAAGGCGCCGCGAGGCTCCTGGCCAATCCCAAGATGATAACCAAATCAGGCACCAACGCCAGGTTCATGGTGGGCGGGGAAATGCCGTATATCGTCATCACCGCCGACGGGCCCGTCGTGGAATGGAAGGATTACGGCATAAAAATGAACATCGTGCCGACGGTTGTTGATGACAAAGACCAGAAAATAGGCCTTTCCGTTTACACAGAGGTGAGTGACCTTGACTGGGAAAACGCGGCGGTTTACGGCAACACGAAGGTGCCCGCGATTATAACGAGAAACGCGTCTTCCACGCTGCAGATGCGCACCGGAGAAACGGTGGCCGTCGCCAAGCTCCTCAGGACATTCAAACAGGACACGAGCCAGGGCCTGCCTCTTTTGGGCGAGATACCCGTTCTCAAATATCTCTTCGGCTCCCACGGCACCGTTGATAACAGGACGACGGTTGTAATATTCGTTACGCCCAAAATAATGGACGAAGGCATAAAAATAGAGGAAGTGCCGTATTGATACGGAGGGCTTAAAGATTAAAATGCGCTGTGTTTCCCGCATAACTGTTGTGCTGTTTGCTGTTTTTGCGGTATTTGTTCCATCGCCCCGCGCGGAAACCGAAATAACGGCGGAAATGATTCTTGCGAAGGTCAAAAGAAATACGGATAAAATAAAATCATTGACGGCAACGATTACAAGAACAGACGGTCCGGGAGGCGAAATCGCTTTTACGGGCAGGTTTTTCTTTAAACGCCCGAATCTGCGGATAGATTTTACGGGCCCGCCGGCTTTTGAGGGCACTGGCCTGAGCGCCATCCGCACGAACGAGGGCGTGATAACGGTTGATGAAGACGGTTATCAACTCGGTTCTGCCGCACAGTCCGGCGTCGGCGGCTTGTTCAATTATATTACGGGAGACATAACCGATTTTGGGAAAACAAAAGTGACGGTCGCCCCGGCGGATGACTATAATAAAGACGGTGAGCTCAGATATTATGAGATCAGCATACGCCTGCCGGAAGAGTCCGCGGATGAACTTGCGCCTATAGAACAGCAGAACAGTTTTATCAGGGAGCTCGCCCGCAGCGGTCAAATAGAATCCGAAGATTATGACGCCTGGAAAAAATATAGCCTTCGGCGGCCGCGCGCGGCCTCTGCGCGGGGTGAGGTCGGCGATTGTCTGTTCTGCGAAAAGGACAGAGATATAATTGTTGATTACGAAAAAGGCGTTATGACCGAAATTTATGTTCTTCTTGACGGCGACGTTATGGAAACCGTGAAATACGATTATGTCTTTTCGCAAGGGAAATATGTGCCTTCGCGCATAAGGTTCAGCGACGGGGAAACGGAATTCGAGTTAAAATTGAGCGATATCCGAACGGCCGCGAATATACCCGATAAGATCTTCCAGTACAAAAAAAATACCGATAATTGATTTTTGTCAGAAACCTCTCGCTCGTTTTTGCTGTCTTTCTGATGGGGCTGTTCTGCTCCTCAGGCGTCCGGACGCCGGATAAAAGCTATTGCGCTGCGGCGCTGGGCGAATTGGGCGTTTTGCACGGGGCCTATACCGGCGGGGATTACACTCGGAGTTTTGTTCTGGCGAAAAATTTCACGGATAAGTTCCCTCGTTCGGTCTATCTGCCGTCCGCGGCCTGGATAGGCATTAAAAGTGGTCTCATAACCGGGCAGGATAATTCTTTTTTTCGTGAAGCTCTGCAAAAATTTGAGGGCCACGGCCAAAAACAGGTTTTGGGGTATGAGCCTGGCGAAGGCAGGAAGCGGGAGCCGGCCGGGGCGAAGGACGCTGAATATGTTTTTGTGGATCTGCCAGGTGTTGCCGCTCAGAGGGATTATCTGATTGAGAATAATGTGGTCTCCGCAAAAGACTGCGCTCTTGTGGAAGCGGGCGATGAGATGCGGAATCTTCTGAGATATCCCCATGATCTGCTGAAAGATTTCATGGGGCCGCTCACGGGGCTGGGGAATGGCTCAATTTGTTTTTACGGCTCCGGCAATTACCATCATCTGGCGTATTACCGTATAAAAAATTTTCAAAGGGACATTACTGTCGTTGTTTTTGACGCGCACACGGATTACCGCCGCGGCAGTGATGATATTTTTGACTGCGGCTCATGGGTGCGGGCGATGATGGAGCAGAAAAATGTTAAGAAAGTTATCCTCATAGGCATAAACACGGATAAGAAATGGTTTTACGAAAACAACGCCTTCCGTTTTCCCGAAGACGCCCTCATACTCCAGCAAGGTGACGCGCGCTCTGTTTATATGGGTAAATTCAGGCGTTTACGGCTTGCAAATATGGAAAGCCCGCTCGTCATTCCGACGAAAGACGTCTATATATCCGTGGATATGGATCTGCTCGCTGAAGCTTATGTGACGACGGACTGGGGCAACGGGAAGGTGAGCCTGGACCAGGTTGCCTCTATTATTGAATCAATAAAGAGGGATCACAGGATAGTCGGTTCGGACATATGCGCGCTGACAGAACTCCCTGACGCGAAATCGCTGGAATCTCTCGGCCGCATAGTCCAAGCCATAGTGGGGTCAGGCCTATTAACGATCGAAGAAGATATTTTTTGACGATACGGAAAGGGGAATGGCGAAGGCTGCCTTCACATTCTTGGGCATAAGCGAACATTTGAGAGCGGCAAAACCCGCTGTGTACATTATCCTGTTGTCTATTCTCATGTCTGCTGCCCTTGAAACCATAGAGCCCACGGCTATGCCCAGATCTATTCCGGTGTAGGCGCAGAGGCCTTTGTGTGTTTTACAGGTGCCGCCGCAGAAGCCGCAGTCAAGGCCTCTCGATTTGTCATGCGCGCCCACAAGTATCACGGCGTCAGACATTGAAATTCCTTTGGCGTCACGGATTTTTCCGATTTTCTTCATCTTTTTTATTAGCCTTTTCAGCTCGGCGGAAGTCAGTGCTTTGATGGTTATTGTGTCCATACCCTTGGCTTTCGGGGCGGTTCTGCCGGCTATTGTTATCAGTGATACTGCGGCTTTGATCCCGTCTTTATAAATATTTTCAGTCATATTTCCTCCTTCGCGCCAGGCCAATGCCTGTTATTATGTCTAATGTCAAGACCTGACCCCACTCTTAATTATATCTCAGCGGTTCGGTGCCGGTTATAAAAGGCATCAATATGGCATCAGGATTATCCGGCAGGGCTCTTTTACCGGTGTTCTTATCAATGGGCACGAAGTTGATTCCGGCGGGGGGATGGAAATCCGATATGGGCCTGCTTTCCGTTATCCTTTTCATGAAGGCCGTCCACACGGGGACAGCCATCACGGCTCCGGATTTTCTCTTGCCGAGGCTCGCGTTGTTGTCATAGCCCGTCCATATTCCGCACACGACATCGGGTATGAAGCCCGTAAACCAGGCGTCCGTAAACATGTTCGTGGTGCCGGTTTTACCACCGCGCGGGCGGTTCAGCGAGCGGGTGCCGGCCCCGGTGCCGTTCTCGGCGACATTCTGAAGCAGCCAGTTCATGATATACGCTGTTTGCGGGGATATGCATTTTTCAGGTTTCGGGCCGTTTATTTCCAGCAGATTTCCGGAGTCATCAGTTATTTTGACGATCCCGTAAGGCGTTACTTTTATGCCCTCATTGGCGATGATGCCGAAGGCCGCCACAAGCTCCGGCAGCGTGACCTCGTAGGCGCCCAGGGTCAGCGACGGTATTGGCAGCAGTTCTCCGGCCACGCCCATTTTCCTGGCGTATTTGACGACAATATCCGGGCCTATGCGCTGAATGAGATCCACGGCGCAAAGATTTTGGGATTGTGTTATGGCGTCCACCAGCAGGGTTTTTCCCCCGTATTCACCGCTGTAGTTTGAGGGTATCCATATTTTATCAGGCGGTATGTTTATGAGGAATTGGGGATCCAGATCTGAAAGGTCGGTTGTGCGCGAGAGGAGTTTCCATTTAATGCCTTCCTGAAAATACGCCACTGGCGCGTCCTCAAGTTCGCTCACGACGGTATAGCCGTTGTCGCAGGCGGCGGTGTAGGTGAAGATCTTAAAGCCCGAACCCGGCTGGCGCCGTGCCTGAACGGCGCGGTTGAACTGGGATTGGGCATAATCCCTGCCGCCGACCATGGCCAGTATTTCGCCGCTTCGCGGATCCATAGCCAGCATCGCCCCCTGCACGGACGGAAAAATGGATAATTTTTCCGTCTCGGCGCCGAGATCGTCTTTTATCATCTCGCTCGTCACCTCAAAGCCTTCTTCTTTCATTCTACCGTATCGGATCTGTTTCGCTTTTTCTTCGTCAAAGGCCGTCAGACGATTTTCCAGCTCCTCTTCGGCGATGATCTGCATGTCGTAGTCCAGGGTGGTGTAAACTTTGAGCCCCGCTTTGTATATGGCGTTGTAGCCGTATTTTTCCTCAAGGTATTGACGCACATATTCCTTAAAATAAGCGGCTGTTTCAATTTTATCATCTATGGCCTGCATGGTTATGGGTGTGGCTGAAGCGTCAACATACTGCCGGTTATCGATCATTTTTTCTTCAATCATCCTCCTGAGCACGACCTGCCGCCGCTGGTAAGCGCTTTTCAGATTACTGAAGGGGCTGTATCTGCTGGGCGCCCTCGGAAGCCCAGCCAGCATGGCGCATTCGGCGAGGTCCAGGTTTCTGACGGATTTATCGAAGTAGACTTTAGAAGCGGATTCAACGCCGTAGGCGCTGGCGCCGAAATATATCTGGTTCAGATAGTATTGCAGTATTTCCTGTTTGGAATATTTTTTCTCAAGCTGTATCGCGAGGAAGACCTCTTTTATTTTTCTCGCTATCGTCCTGTCGCGGGTGAGGAACATGACTTTCGCAAGCTGCTGGGTTATGGTGGAGGCGCCCTGCGAAATACGGCCTCTTTCAACATTCACCATGAAGGCCCTGACTATTCTCTTGGGATTGATCCCCCAGTGCTGAAAAAAACTCGTGTCCTCTATCGCCAGAATGGCGTTCTGGAGGTCAACGGGTATTTCCGTGATGGGCGTGACGACGCGCCGCTCGATATAGAATTCGGCGAATTCTTTTCCGTGCCTGTCGTAGAGTTTGGTTATTATGGGCGGCGAGTATTCCTGCAGGACGTCTATGTCCGGCAGGTCCTTTGTCAAAAAGTTAACAAAGGCGAAAGCGGCGAGCCACGCCAGCGCGAGCCCGGCAGCCGCCTTTATATATCTCTTGTATTTTTTCATCAGACAGGGATTTTAGCAAATTATCCTCAATTTTCCCAAACGCCGCTTTGCTTTTTACGTTCTCTTTGTCGCGCAGCGTGAAAGTTTGTATAATGACGCTTCTAGATGGAAATGTGAACAGGGAGTTCTTTAATGGCAGACAATAAGATTATTTTTTCAATGGTGGGCGTGAGCAAGACCTATCCTCCGCAGAGAAAGGTGCTGAAGGATATTTATCTGTCGTTTTTCTACGGCGCGAAAATAGGCGTTCTCGGCCTCAACGGGTCGGGGAAGTCCACGCTCCTCAAGATCATCGCCGGCACGGAGCAGGCGGACACGGGCGAGCTGGTTTTTTCGCCCGGCTATTCCGTGGGCATGCTGGAGCAGGAGCCTCATCTGGACGAGGGCAAGACGGTGAAGGAAATAGTCATGGAGGGCGCCGGCGTTGTGGCGGAGCTGCTAAAGAAATACGATAAGATAAACGAGAAGTTCTCCGAGCCCATGGAGCCGGATGAAATGGATAAGCTCATAGAGGAGCAGGGCGAGGTGCAGGAGCAGATAGAAAAGCACAACGGCTGGGAACTTGACCACACGCTGGAGAGGGCGATGGACGCCCTGCGCTGTCCGCCGGGAGACACGATAATAAAGACCTGTTCCGGAGGCGAGAGGCGGCGTGTGGCGCTGTGCCGGCTGCTGATATCCGAGCCCGACATACTTCTTCTGGATGAGCCGACGAACCACCTGGACGCCGAATCCGTCCAGTGGCTGGAGCAGTTCCTCAACAAGTACAAAGGAACGGTCATAGCCGTCACCCACGACAGATATTTTCTGGACAATGTGGCGGGCTGGATACTTGAGCTCGACAGGGGCGAGGGCATTCCCTGGGAAGGCAATTATTCTTCCTGGCTGGAGCAGAAGGCACTGCGCCTCAAACAGGAAAAAAAGCAGTCAACAAAAAGACAGCAGGCTCTTGAGCGCGAGCTGGAGTGGGTGAGGATGTCGCCCCACGCGAGGCAGGCGAAATCAAAAGCGAGGCTCGCCTCTTACGACAGACTGCTCAACGAGGATATTAAACAGCGCGAGGAAAAACTTGAGATATTCATACCCAACGGCCCCCGCCTGGGAAATCTGGTGATAGAGGCGAAGAATGTGTCAAAGGCTTTCGGCGACAACCTTCTTTTTGAGGATCTGAATTTCGCGTTGCCGCCCAACGGCATAGTTGGGATCATCGGCCCCAACGGCGCGGGGAAGACCACGCTATTCCGCATGATAATGGGCACGGAAAAAGCCCTCTCCGGAAGTTTCAGCGTCGGAGATACGGTGAAACTCGGCTATTTTGACCAGCAGCACTCCAACATGGACCCTTCCAAAACCGTCTATGAGACGATAGCCGGCGGGAGCGATGAGATCAAAATGGGCAATTCCTTCATCAACGCCCGCGCTTACGCGGCGCGTTTTAATTTCACCGGAGCCGACCAGGAAAAGAACTGCGGGGTGCTCTCCGGCGGCGAGCGGAACCGGCTGCATCTGGCCCTGACGCTGAAAGAGGAGGCCAATGTCATACTGCTGGACGAGCCGTCAAACGATATTGACGTCAACACGCTGCGGGCTCTGGAGGAAGGTTTGATGAATTTCGCCGGATGCGCCGTCGTCATCGCCCATGACCGCTGGTTCCTGGACAGGGTGGCCACGCACATACTCGCCTTTGAGGGAGATTCGCGGACTTATTTTTTCGCGGGCGGCTACACCGATTATGAGATAAACCGCCAGAAGCGCCTCGGCGATCTCGCCCCAAAAAGGGTGAAGTACAAAAAACTTACCCGTTGATAAAAGAAAAGTAATGAGTGCGCCGAGCAAAGCTCGTAATAGCCAGTTGGTGAAAGTCCAATCTGAGGAAAGGTTAGCCGCCACTTCAGAACTGAACTCTGCACCCGGTTTGGTAACAAACTGTCGTGAAGCCAGAGGAATGGGATACTGGGCTGCAACGCAAGTGAAGGGATTGAGCCTCGAAATTTTCAGCATGTCGGTG
>PHAM01000032.1 GCA_002841685.1 Elusimicrobia bacterium HGW-Elusimicrobia-2
ATTCTGAGGAGCGTTAGCGACGAAGAATCTAAGATTTCTCGCTTCGCTCGAAATGACAGAATGTATGCCGTTCAATCGGAGTATGAATAATGGGGGTTAAAATAGTGTTCCGTATTTGCGAATAAACAAAGTCCATATTTTGTAGGAGGTGTTTTCCAACCCCGACAAAAAATAGGGGTTTTCTAATACGCTACGGCGCATACGGTATTGACGCCTTGATGAATATTGTGCTAATATCCATCAAGGGTTTGATGAATATTGGGAGCATATAGATGAGCAGATATATTCCAAGGCAAATTGAGGATACTTGTTTAAGACGAATAAAATCAGGTCTTATAACCGCTATCCTCGGGGCAAGGCAGGTCGGAAAAACGACACTGCTTATAAAGCTCGGTGAAATTGCCGCCGCACGGGGAATTGTTTCAAAAGAAAGAATTTTTTATTATTCCCTTGACGACCCGATGTTGAGAGCGGAAATAAAAAAGGATTTTAGATTTTTGGAAAAAGAACTTGAGAAATCACTCGGTGAGCAGATTTCAAAAATCAAAAAGCCGATTCTTCTGATAATTGATGAAGCGCAAAAATCACCTGATATTTTTGAGTGGATAAAAATCATTTATGATTGTCACCGGAAAAATATAAAGATTCTTATTTCCGGCTCGTCTTCGCTTGGAATAAGAAAAAAGTCAGCGGAAAGTCTGGCCGGAAGAATAACATTTTTGAAATTGTTCCCGTTTACTTTAAGGGAAATTATTACTGAATCGACAGGAATAAATCTGCCTCCGCCTTTATGGAGAGAATTTCCCAGGAAAAAAATTAAAAATTATTTTCTTTCCAGGCAGGCGCTTCTTTACAGACAGAAAATTCTTTTAAACAAACTCCTTGAAAGAATACTCATTGAGGGCACTCTACCGGCTGTTTATACATCAAAATTGTGTGATGAAAAGCAATTGCGGCTTTCAAGTATAGTCAGCACGTATCTTGAAAAAGATATTCGCGCTCTTGGGGAAGTGGGAAGTTTTGATGACTATTCCAATTTGCTGAAAACTCTTTCTTTTGAAATCGGTTCGATGCTGAATTTGAATCATCTTTCTTCAGAATTGGGCATTGCTTATAATACGGTAAAAAAATATGTTTCCATATTGAAAGAAACTTTTATTTTAAATCCTCTTTCGCCGCTGTTTGCATGCGCAAGGAAAAAAGTTGTTAAGAGCAGCAAAATGTATTTTTTTGATGTCGGTATCGCAAATTTTCTTTCAAAGAGAACCGCAAAAGAACACATCAAAGATGCGGCGGGCGGCTTTCTGTTTGAGAATGTTTTGATAAAATCTTATGAATCGGAAAACGCAAACCGTTCAATGCCGGGGGATATGCGTTTCTGGCGGGATTATGAAGGGCACGAAATAGATCTTGTTATTAACGACGGGGATGGGGCGAACATTCCTGTTGAGATTTGCAGAAATAAAATTTTTCCGCGGGAAAAACTAAGAAATTATTATTCGTTTTTCACTTCTGCTCCCGGCGGGAAAAAATCCCCGTTCGGGATTTTCATATATCAGGGAGATGTCGGGATGGAGAAAATAGATAAAAGACCGGTTTATCTTATCCCATGGTGGCTCTGGTGGTAAAAAGTAATAGAGACGACTATTGCTTTTTCTTTTTTCTTGCCTGAATAATCGCTTTACAAACCTCAAAAACAAATTCTTGCGTGGACAGACTTTCGTCCTGAATAAGATAGAAGTTTGTTTGCTTTTACATCAGGTTTTGATTTTTTCGCAATAGTCATTTTGCTGAATAAATCCGACAAACTGATTTGAAAGACGAGTGAAAAAGATTTTTATTGTTTTGAGTATTTTTTTTATTTTTACTCAGGTTTACGCGGGGGATGAAGGAACAGCGGGCGCCGTAATACTTTCGCAGAACCCGGGGGCAAGAGCTTCGGGGATGGGGGGGGCATACGCCGCCGCACAGAATGATGTTTCCTGTATTTATTATAATCCCGCGGGTCTGGCGACTCTGAGAGGAGGTCAGTCAACTTTTGCGTATCAAACGGGCATAGCCGATGACAGTTTCGGTGTCGTTAATTTTGGTTTTCCAAACGCCAAAGGCGCCTTTGCCGGAAGTTTTATTTATTATAACGCAGGCAATATTGAGTTGATTGATATTTCAGGCAATTCTAAAACGGTCAAAGCGCAGCAGGATTATCTCGCCTCTCTTTCTTACGGGCGGAAGCTTTTCGGAGATTTTTCAGTCGGGTTAAGCGGAAAAGTTCTTCAGTCAACGCTGGTTGAGGATTTTTCAGCCACGGCTTTTTGCGCTGATTTCGGCGGTTTATACAGCCGGAATAATTTTTCGCTCGGCGCAGCCGCCCAAAACATCGGAAGCGGATTGAAATATGATGGTGAAACGGACCCTCTGCCGCAGAATATCAGAGCGGGCGTTTCTTACAGGGCAAATAATTTAATTATGGGTTTGGACATTGTGAAACCTAATGACGGAGATATGAAGAAAAATCTCGGGATGGAATTTCTGCTTGGAAAATCATTTGCTTTGCGAGCGGGTTATAAATCCGGTTATGATCTAAGTTCTCTGACTTTCGGTTTCGGGATTAAGTTGAAAAAAATTAACATTGATTACGCAATGGCGCCGATGGATGAAATGGATACGGTTCAGAGAGTTTCTCTGGTTGCGCATTTCGGAGAAGAAAGGAAGGAAGAGGCGAAGAAACCGAAACCCCATAAAGAAAAAATTGTGTCGGCAAAGGCGGAGGAAAAGCCGGTTTCCAAACAGACAATTGCTGTGGGTAACTTTGTAAATATCAGCAAGGACGAAAAGTCGGAATGGTTGAGAGTGGGAATCCCTGATATGGCTTGCACAACGCTTTCGCAAATTGGAGGGATCAAAATCGTTGACAGAGCGCGGCTTCAGGATGTGATAGAAGAGCAAAAACTCGGAATGCTCGGAATAATTTCAGAGGAGTCAGCGCCGGAGGTGGGAAAACTGCTGGGCGCTACGGCAATAATCATCGGAAGTTATCGCCTTTCGGGGAATGATTTGCTTATTAACGCTCGACTCCTGAAAACGGAAACAGCGGAAATTCTACGGGCTGAAACAGGGAAAGGAAAGGTTAGCAAAATTGACGAAATTGTCCAGGAAATTGTGTTAAAAATGGCGGGCGTCATAGGTCAGAAAGTTACTGCGCGGGAGAGAAAACAAATACAAAATTCTGCGAAAATGATGCTAAATAATTTAGAGGAAATAAGCAGGGGCGAAGTTCTTTGTCAGGCGGGGGATATTACCGAAGCAAGGAAATATTATAAACAAGCCCTCAAGAAAAATCCCGATGCTGAAACTCTTCAAAAGCTCAAAGACATTGACCTGAAAATGGGCGCTGTCGCAGTGCTGAAATTTAGCAATAACTCCGGCGCTGAATATAATTATTTTAGTGACAGCATTCTTGAAACACTGACGGATTCTTTAACAAAAGAAACGGGGCTTTGCTTTGTTGAAAGGGCGAATCTTGAAAAAGCGATTGAGGAGCAGAAATTGGGCATGACCGGAATTGTGGATGCAAAAACAGCTCCCAAAGTGGGTAAAATCGCGGGGGCGAAATATCTTTTAACGGGAAGTTATAAAGTGACGGGCAAGACATTGAAAATATTTTCTCAGGTGATTAACAGCAGCAATGGCGCTGCCCTGTTAAAAGTTACAGAAGAGGGCGATGTCGGAAAATCAAAAAAAGTTGTTGAAAAAATGGCAGGGGAAATTGCCTCTGGTCTACTGGATGCAAAGCAAAAAGAAAAGGATGAACAGGCAATACAAGAGACAAGGAAAAGTTTGGCATCCGGCAAGCCGGAGAAAATTCAGTTGAATATCAGTGAATCGGTAATCAGTTTTGGACTCGGTTCTGCTGAAATTACCGAAAGCAGTTATGATGGTTTTAAGACGATTGTGACTTTATTAAAGGAGTTTTCCGATTACAGGGTCGTAATTGCAGGACACACGGATAGTATCGGAGATGCAGAATATAATCAAAAACTTTCGGAGAACAGGGCTGCCAGTGTAATGGAGTATTTGATTAAGCAGAAAATTCCCCGAAGGAGATTGAGCAGTTTAGGATACGGAGAAAGCAAACCGCTTGACACCAATGACACAGATGAAGGCCGAAGGAAAAACCGCCGCGTTGAATTTCTTTTATTGAGATAAAACTTGCAGGAACACGCCGTCAGGCGTGTCATTTATATGGGGGAGAGGGATTGCAACGGGTATTTTGCGGCGTTATTTTATTATGATTTGTTTAACTTTGCCGTCTTCCCATATTGCGAGGGGGGTTCCATCTTTTTTGTGTTGAGCAACGACTTTTCTGACAGCTTTTTTCATGGCAAGCATGGCTTTTTCATTTAAGGTTAACCGTTTTTTCATAATTTGACTCCCGCTATTACATAGACATTTCTATTTTTCATTGCACGCCATTATAGCTAATTTGATTGAAAACTTCTACGTTAGAAATTGAAATATGAGCATGGATATGGAGTTTTTTTCATGTTATTGACATTCTGTAGAAAAATTACTAAAAATACACACATTGTTGAATGTCGGCAGAAAGGAGACAATATGAATTTACTCGGGAATATTCTTTGGATTATTCTGGGCGGAGGTATTATCCTTTTCTTGGAGTATATTATTGCTGGCCTCATGCTCTGTGCCACAATCATTGGCATTCCTTTTGGTATTCAGTGCATCAAACTCTCACTCTTGGCTCTTCTGCCATTTGGAAAGGAAATTAGACAGACGGAGAAAGCTACTGGATGCCTATCAACTGTGATGAACCTTATTTGGATACTCATTGGAGGAATATGGATTGCATTGACTCATCTGATTTTTGCCGTCATCTGTGCAATTACGATTATTGGGATTCCATTCGCCAAGCAACACATGAAGTTAGCAACATTGTCGCTGGTGCCTTTCGGAAAGGAAGTGGTATAAATATTTAACCAATTCACTGGTGTTGGCGGGAAACCGTCGTTCTGACGGAAAAAACTGAACGGTGAGAATGGGCGGTTTCCCATTCAAAAAGCTGTTCATTTCAAAATACTTTAAAAAACAAAATAAGTAAGCTCCATGGTTTTTTTTATGAAAATTTTAAGGTTTTTGCTACAATCACAATCGAGCCGGAGTGATGGAACTGGTAGACATGCGGGTCTCAAAAACCCGTGAGGGCGACTTCGTGTGGGTTCGAGTCCCACCTCCGGCAAAATAATTAGGGATTATTGAAAAAAAGGAAAGAAAAATGGCTAATACGATAATTATTATTTTCACGCTTATCGCGGCGCTGGGAATTTATTTCAGCCCTCGCGGCTCGGCGGCTTTTCTTCTGCCTGCGGCCGGGGTGTTCGTCATATCCATAAGGACGGAGGCCGTTCCGCTCACACATGCCGCTGTGATCTCGTCGGCGGGCCTGATATTCCTCGTCCTCGGCAAAATTTTTCAGCGCAGAAAAAAGCTCATGTCCGCTCTCGGCGTCATAGCCGTATGGGCGCTCACGCTCCTGCGTATATGCTGAAATACATCCTCAGGAGGATCATATCCTACATCCCTCTTCTGATAGGCATAACGCTGATCTCTTTTCTGATAATGAGGCTCTCCCCGGGCGGGCCGGAACTCATGGCGGGCTTCGGTTCCGCCGACAGCGACCCTGAAGTCCGCGAGAAAATTGTGCGCGTCTACGGCCTTGACCGGCCTCTGCACGAGCAATACCTGAAATGGCTGGGCAATATCGTGACTCTGGATTTCGGCGTCTCATTCCAGGACGGAAGGAGCGTCTCAAAAAAGATCATGGAGAGGCTTCCGGCGACGATACTCCTCAATGTCTGCTCTCTCTTTTTCATATTCCTGATAGCAGTGCCCGCCGGCGTCTACTCGGCGGCGAAGCCCGGCTCTTTTTTTGACAGGGCCGTCACTATTCTCGTCTTCGCCGGTTTCTCTATTCCGGCCTACTGGCTCGCGCTAATCTTCATGGACTATTTCGGCGTGAGGCTGGGCATCCTTCCTATTTCGGGGATGGTTTCTTCCGGATGGGATTATTTCGGCCCGCTGAGGAAGGTCGCCGACGTGGCCTGGCATCTCATACTTCCTGTTTTTATTTCAGCTTTTACGGGCCTTGCATCCCTGTCAAGATATGTCCGGGCGGAAATGAAAGAAGTCCTTTCCATGGATTTTATCACGGCCGCCAGGGCCCGGGGCGTGGGCGAAGGAGATGTCATTTGGAAACACGCCTTCAGAAACGCTCTTCTGCCTCTTGCAACGCTGACGGGACTCATGCTCCCGTCGATAATAGGGGGAGGGGTCATATTTGAGACGATATTCTCATGGCCGGGCGTGGGGCGTCTCATGTATCAGGCCGTCATGGCGCGGGACTACCCCCTCATCATGGGAAACGGCGTGATTGTGGCGGCGCTTACTCTCGCCGGAAATTTTATAGCCGATGTTTCCTACGCTTACATAGACCCGAGGATACGCTACAAATGAGAAAAGGCGCATCCTCCGTCGAGAAACTGCTTTTATATTCTGCTTTCCTCGTTCCGGCGCTCTTCATAGCCGCGGCACTAGCCGCACCGAAGCTCAGCTCTTATTCGCCATACGAGCAGAATCTTAAAGAGAGGTTCGCTCCGCCTTCGCCCTCGCACATAATGGGAACGGATGAGTTCGGAAGAGATGTTTTAGCCCGTCTTATTTACGCGGGGAGGGTATCGCTGGCTGTGGCGGCGGTCGCCGTGGTGATATCGGTCTTCATAGGCACTGTCCTCGGACTTTTCGCCGGTTTTTTCGGCGGCTGGGCGGATTCGCTCATAGTAAAAATGATAGACATTTTCCTTTGCATGCCAACATTTTTTCTCATACTCATGGTTGTGGCTTTCTGGGGGCCTTCCGTCAGGAACATAATGATCGTCATCGGCGTCACGTCGTGGCCGGGCCTGGCCCGGCTTGTCAGAGCCCAGGTGCTCTCGGTGTCAAAAAGAGATTATATCAGCGCCGCGCGCTCCCTGGGCTACGGCAGGATGCGTATAATCTTCGTTCACATACTCCCGAATGTCCTGGCGCCGATTTTTGTCGCGGCCGTGCTGGGTATAGGAGGAGCGATACTCGTGGAATCCGGGATCTCATTCCTGGGGCTGGGCGTTCAGCCGCCCTTTGCCTCGTGGGGGAACATGCTCTCTTCCGGAAGGACCTATATGGGAACGGCCTGGTGGCTCTCTTTCTGGCCGGGAATGGCGATTTTTATAAATGTTCTATCCTTTAATCTTGTCGGAGAACATCTCAAAGACAGATTCGGCCGCTGACAATAAGTATCGAAATGTTTCATCCGCCGGGGCGGAGTCAACCTCTGTCACCATTTTCCATTTTCATTTGCGTTATTGTAAAACACCGTGGCGATTGATATAATTCGAACATGTCGTTTATAGATGATTTTTTCTCAAAAAAAATGTGGGATGTGCGCAGCTACAGGCCTTTTGTCAAAAAGGTCGCCGCGCTGGAAGATGATGTAAAAAAACTTTCCGACGAGGATTTCCCGAAGGAAACAGCCAGGCTCCGGGAAGAGATAAAATCCGGCGGAAACATCCAGAAGATCCTTCCTTACTGCTTCGCTCTCGCGAGGGAAGCGTCCGTCCGCACGCTGGGCCTGAGGCATTTTGATGTGCAGATAATGGGCGGCTCTGTGCTTTTTGAGGGCAAGATAGCGGAGATGGCCACCGGAGAGGGTAAAACCCTTGTGGCGACGCTGCCTGTTTACGCCAAGGCCGTGCAGGGAATGAAAACCCATATCGTCACGGTGAACGATTATCTCGCCCGCCGCGACGCTTATTGGATGGGGCCCGTTTACAGGTTTCTGGGCCTCTCGGTGGGATTCATCCAGCACGACACCAGCGTTGAGGAAAGGCAGAAGGCGTATTCATGCGACGTTAATTTCATAACCAACAACGAACTGGGATTTGATTATCTCAGGGACAACATGGTTCTCTCTCTTC
Organism: Elusimicrobia bacterium HGW-Elusimicrobia-2; assembly: GCA_002841685.1. Lineage (GTDB taxonomy): Bacteria > CG03 > CG03 > CG03 > CG03 > CG03. The sequence continues at coordinate 8,028 of PHAM01000032.1, forward strand.
AAGAAAAGGTCATGGGAAAAAGAGAATACGCCATCATAGACGAGGTGGATTCCATCCTCATAGACGAGGCGAGGACGCCGCTGATAATATCCGGAGCAGGGGAAGAGGCCACCGAAAAATACAGCATCGCCGACAGCGTCGCCTCCAAGCTGAAAGTGCGTTTTGTGACGGAATCTGAAGAGGTAGAGGCAAAATATCAGGAAATAGACCTGAAGAAAGGTTATGACGCCATCGTGGACGAAAAAAGCCATTCTGTTGAGCTCACGGATACCGGCATTAAAAAATGCGAGGCCTTCCTGAGCGTCCAGAATATGTACGACGATATCCAGTCCTCATGGCCGCATCACATAACACAGTCAATACGGGCACGGTACCTGTTCAAAAGGGACAGCCATTATGTCGTACAGGACGGCGAGGTCGTCATCGTTGATGAATTCACCGGAAGGATGATGCCGGGAAGGCGCTGGAGCGACGGTCTCCATCAGGCTGTCGAGGCCAAGGAGAATATTTCCGTCAGGCAGGAGAGCCAGACGCTGGCGACAATAACTTTCCAGAATTTCTTTAATCTTTACGATGACAAAGCCGGCATGACCGGCACCGCCGTCACCGAGGCTACCGAATTCAAGAAAATATACAAACTGGACGTCGTGTGTATCCCGACGAACCAGGATATCGCGCGGAAAAAGAACGATGACCAGATATACAAAACGGAAAAAGAAAAATTTGACGCTCTGACAGACGAAGTGAAGAGGATCAATTCCACGGGCGCTCCCGTGCTCATCGGCACACGGTCCATAGAGACCAACGAGCGCATAGGCACGCTGCTGAAGAGAGCAGGGATCGCCCATGAGCTCCTGAACGCCAGATACCACGCCAGGGAAGCGGATATAATAGCCCAGGCGGGAAGGCTGAAAGGCGTCACCGTCGCCACCAACATGGCCGGCCGCGGCACGGACATAATCCTCGGCGGAAATCCCGAGTTCATAGCCAAGCAGAAAATGGCGGGGATGAAACTGGACCCCCTGATTGAAGCCGAGGCGTCATCGATTGAGCCCACGGACGATGAGGAAATAAAAAGAGCCCGGGAAATATACAAAAAACTCTATGCTGAAGCGAAAGAGGTCACCGATAAGGAACACGGGAAAGTGCTGGAAGCCGGCGGACTCCATGTGCTGGGCAGTGAGCGCCACGAATCCCGGCGTGTGGACAACCAGCTCATAGGCCGCTGCGCGCGTCAGGGAGATCCCGGGTCGGCGCAGTTTTTTATTTCTCTGGAAGATGAACTCATGAGGCTTTTCGGCGGAGACAGGATCAAACCGCTCATGGAAAGAATAGGGCTTGAGGACGGAGAAGTCATAGAGCACCCCTTCATAAACGCGGCCGTGTCAAACGCGCAGAAGAAAATAGAAGCCATGCATTTTGACATGAGGAAACAGCTGCTTGATTTTGATAATGTGCTCTCCAGGCAGAGGGATATAATATATTCGCTGAGAAGCGATGTTCTTGACGGCGAGGGCATACCGGAGGAGACACTGGGCTGGTTTGAGGATGTCATAGATTCCCGCATAGGGGAATATCTTTCCGACGCCAAATCCTTCAAATGGAACACCATCGGCTACAGCGAATGGCTGAAGAGGGCTGTTGACATGGACACGGGCCTGAGCCACGAGGATATGACGAGGATGACGCCAAATGAGATAGGTAAGAAAACCGCCGATGTGATAACGCGGGCCTGGGATGAACGGCTCGCTCAGCTGGGCGAAAAAGATTTCGGGGGCATGATACGCTTTATCGCCATACGGGTGATAGACCAGCACTGGAAAGAGCATCTTCTGAATCTTGATAAGATGAGGGAAGGCATAGGCCTGAGAGGTTACGCCCAGAAGGACCCCGTCGTGGAATACAAAAGGGAATCCCTCGCCATGTTCGAGGGCATGCTCGACAGCGTAAAAAAAGAGACGATGGAATTTATTTTTCATATGCAGGTGTCCGTAAACACGGCCGTTCGTCGCCGAGGCGCTCCAGGGCGTCCGTCGGGGATCTCAGCCGCGGCGGAAGCTAAAAGCGATACGGCAATTGAAATTAAACGAAAAATAACGCCAAATGATCCGTGCCCCTGCGGGAGCGGAAAAAAATACAAAAAATGCTGCGGGAAGATCGTCTAAAAATAGCGCGTTACTGAATGTTCTCTTCTGTATTATTGTGCATCCTCAGCGGAGCTTTATACTGGGCGGCTTTTCCGCCCTTGGACATGGGCTTTGCCGCATGGTTCGCGCTCATTCCTTTTTTCTTCGCCTGCAAAGGCAAAAAACCCGCTCAGAAGATCGTACTCGGATTTACCGCGGGGATAACGGCTTTCTCACTCAATCTCTACTGGCTGTATCCGACGATAAGAGTCACGGGGGAATCGGCGATTCTCAGCTTTTCCGCGGTGATACTGACGGGGGCTTTTTTCGCTCTCTTTACGGCGCTGTGGTCGCTGTTATCCGAAGAACACAGCCTTTATGCCGCCTCATCCGGCGTGCTGTTGTCGTGGGCGGGGAGTAAAATACTATGGTCTGTTCCGTGGTGCCCTCTTTATGTGAGTCAGGCCTCTTATCCGGCCATGCTCCAGATATGCTCGATAGCGGGTCCCTATTTTCTGACTTTCCTGATAATATACGCGAATCATTCTTTTTACAGGGCGGTCGCCATGAGAAGATTGCGGCCTCTTATACCCGCGGCCTCTCTTATCGCGCTGACGCTCGTTTTCGGAATTTATAAAACAGGCATTCCTCTGGACGGGGAAGAATATGATATCTGCGCCGTTCAGCCGAATATCAGCCAGGATATCAAATGGGATAAGGACAATATTGACGCCGTAAAGGATAAAATCAGATTGTTCACGGCCGCTTCCATAGCGGCTGATCTTACGGTCTTTCCCGAAGCCGTGCTGCCGGGCATCATAAATTATGACGCTGATATAAGTATTTTTATATCAGAGCTGGAGAGCATGAAGAAAAAGCCCTCTGTGCTGGGAGCGGCTTTTTACGGTCTGGAAGAAGATAAAAAAGGCGATTACAGGAGGGTCCTGAAAAACAGCGCCCTGCTTTTAAATCCTTCTCCGGCATCGGGCGATATCTCCGGGGCGAGACAGTTTTATTTTAAAAGAAAACTTGTGCCCTTCGGGGAGTTTGTACCTTTCGGCGAATTTCTGGGGCGCTTTATCAAGGTCATAAACACTCTCGGCGGTTTTGAGTCCGGCAGAGAGGCGGCAATACTTAAAGCCGGAGATCTCAGGATAATACCGCTTATATGCAGCGAGTCGGTTTATCCGTCTCTCTGGAGAGGCGACGGGAATATAGCCGTTAACATAACCAATGATGCCTGGTTCGGAAAAACAGCGGCGGCCGAACAGCATTTGCGTCATGTCATCGTGGGCGCCGCTTCTTTCGGAATACCGGCGGCCTTCGCCAACAACACAGGTCCTTCGGCTCTGATAGACGCCAGGGGGCGCGTGATACGCAAAAGCGGAATGTCCGAAGAATGTTCTTTTACGGAAAGCGTGACGCTTCCCGCGCGCGAAAGTTTTTATGGAAGGAATTGGGATTTCACGCTCGCGGCATCAGCTTTGATTGCGGCGTACGGTTTACTGATTATTTTAAGACAAAAGCGCGTTGGCGCACTTGTATTTCAACGGAGGTTTAAATGGATAAAGATCTGCTGACCGCGATAGAAGAAATAAAAAAGGAAACGGAAAAAATGAAGGCTCTCGCCGATTTTCCGTCAATGGAGGAAAAGATCGCCGAACTTTCGGATCTCAGTCTCAAAGAGGGTTTATGGAACGACCCTCAAAAGGCGGGTAAGCTGATGAAAGAACTTGATGGCCTGAAAAAAGACCTCGAAAGTTTCAAAAGCGTCGACAAAGAAGCCGTAAGTTTCTTTGAGATGGCGCGGATGTATGCCGATGACGAATCGTTCAGGGATGAACTTCTAAAAGAAGCGGAAAAAATTTCTTCGGAAATCCGCGGGATAAACATAAAACTTCAATTCAACGATCCCTCGGACAGCAACGGCGCCATTGTCACGCTGCATTCCGGCGCCGGCGGAACGGAGGCCTGCGACTGGTGCCAGATGCTTTTGAGGATGTACACACGATGGTGCGAGAGAAGGGGCTATGAATTCAAGATCATAGACATGATCGCCGGTGACGAGGCGGGACTCAAGAGCGTCACCTTTGAGGTCGGCGGCCGATTCGCTTACGGCTATCTTAAATCCGAAACGGGCATTCACCGTCTTGTGCGGATCTCGCCATTTGATTCTAACAAAAGGCGGCACACATCTTTCGCATCCTGCGACGTCATAGCTGATCTGGGAGAAGTCGCGGAACTGGAGATAAAGGATTCGGACCTGAGAATAGACACCTACCGGGCCTCGGGCGCCGGGGGCCAGCATGTCAACAAAACCGATTCCGCCGTGCGCATCACGCATCTGCCGACGGGAGTCATTGTCGCCTGCCAGAACGAGCGCAGCCAGCATCAGAACAAGGCCAGAGCGATGCAGCTCCTTCAAGCCAGGCTTGTTGCCCTGGAAGAGGATAAGCGTAAAGACCAGACGCAGCGCCGTTATGACGGCATGGGCCAGATAGGATGGGGGCATCAGATAAGGTCTTATGTTTTTATGCCCTACCAGATGGCCAAGGATCTCCGCACGGGTTACGAAACGGGAAATATAAACGCCGTGATGGACGGCGAGATAGACGGATTCATAGAAGCTTATCTGACATACGGACAAAACGAAAAATGAAAAATCGCGTAAAATCTTTTCTCTCTGTGATAGCCGGCAAATACAAGGGCCGGAGGCTCGAATGCGCCGACGGGGTGCGGCCCCTGACGGGCTTGAGCAAGAAATCCCTTTTTGATATCCTCACGCCTTATATCGGCGGAGCCAGGTTCCTGGATCTTTTCGCCGGCACGGGTTCCGTGGGCCTTGAGGCTCTTTCAAGGGGCGCCTCGCAAAGCGTGTTCGTTGAGAAAAGCCCGCGGGTGGCTGAGCTTATCAGGAAAAATTTTGAAAGCGGCGGCGTGGACACCGGGGAATACGACATCGTGCCGGTCGACGCGCGGAATTATCTGGAACACACATCTGAAAAATTCGACATTATTTTTATAGGCCCGCCTTATCCTCTCATGCTGGATAAGGATTTCATGACCCTGGTTTTTAATGCCCTGAAACCCGGCGGCATAGCCGTGTGCCAGCACCGCACGGGATGCGATTTCGGCTTTCCGCAGAAAGCGGCCAGGACAAAAGTCTATGGCGTCACGACTATAGATTTCTATATCAACGAATGAAATTGACCGACAAGAAAAGCTTTGCCGCACAAAAAGACGCGGTTGATTTTCCCGGCGAGAAAATCCCCGCTCCCGTCTCGCCCTCGCTCTCTCACTCTTACGCCCCGGCGCACTTTCAGCTTCGTTCGTTCGAACCGTGCCCGCTCCGGACTGCGACAGGCTTTTTTTATCGGCAAAGCTTTTCTTTGTATGCGCTTATAAGCTTCACGGCCTGCGCCTTGTTATTTATTTTTGGCGCGGCGTCTTCGTCCGCCGTAGGCGCGGCGGGATTGAACGTTTACGAGAGGGTGTTCCCCAATGAGATAGTTACCGATATGGTATTTTCCGGGAAAGTTTATCTCCGCGGCGACTGTGTGATAAGGGAAGGCGCGCGCGTGACGATACTCCCCGGCACGCGGATAATTCCCGGCGGTGAAAACTTCTCTCTGTCATACGACCAGCGCATAGGCAAAAGGAATATAGACACTGCCATAAAAGGTAAAGCCGTGATAATCGTTGAAGGGTCGCTCGAGGCGGTCTTCGGAAAAGACCTGCAGAGCGTGATGGGCGCCATGGATGAACAGGGCGGCGCAGGCGGCATAAGATGGGGCGGTATAGTTGTCGCGGGGAAAGGCCAGTTGACGCTCAAAGGCGTACAAATAAAAGACGCCGTTTACGGGATTCTTGCCGCGGGTTCGGCGGATGTATTTCTGGACATGGCCGAGATCAAAAATTGCGGCATAGGTATCATAAGCGCCAATGAATCTTATGTCCAGCTGAAAAATTCCCGGATCAGCGCCAACGCCACTTCCGGTATAGAGCTTTATGACAGCGGCCGCGTCCGCGCGGAAAAGAGCATGATACTGTCAAACAGGCAGTCGGGTGTCATGGCGCGCCACAGGAGTAATATCAGCCTGACGGCGTGCGAGATCACGCACAACAGCAAAGGCCTTCACATAAGGGACGCTGCAAACGCGGATCTGAATAAGAATCTTTTTCATGCCAACGGCACGGACATTGACAGCATAAAAAAACATGAGGCAAAACCTCTGCCTGCGGTAAAAGAAGATGTGCTCTGGCGTGGGATGGTGGAGATAACGGAAGATTTTATCGTTCCTTTCGGCGCCTCGCTCAGGATAGAGGAAGGAACAAAAATATTCGTGTCGTCTTATTCCGCCAACGATCTGGATTTTGAGGCCGTTTTCGCCGACGGGAAAAGAAAAATCACTTCCGCGGGGCTGTGTGATGTGATAATTGAGGGGAATATAGTGATAGAGGGGTCAGACGATAAGCCCGTTATTTTTATCGCTCCGTCGGGTTTCGGCAGTATCATAATGTCGGGCGAGGGAGCTTCTTCGTCTATCTCAAATCTCGTGTTCAGCGGCCGGGGAAGCGGTTTTTTCATACTTGACGAAAACGCCGCGAAATTCAAAAGCTCAGTTTTTGAGGATTTCTTCTCAGCATTCATCTTCTCCGACGGCGCCAAGGCCTCTTTTACGGACTGCCTTTTTTCCAATTGCCGCTGGGCCGTGCTGATCTACGATTCGGCCAGGCCTTTTTTTACGGGCTGCTCGTTCAGATCCAATACCGCCGCCGTGGGCATGAGCGACAGCGCTTCCCCTTTTTTCAGGGATTGCGCCTTTGAAAAAAATGAGACGGCCATCAGCGCCGCCGGAGCGTCGCACCCGGACTGCGCGGGATCGTCGCTCAAAGAAAACACGAATGCTTTCGTTTTTTTTGAGAACTCCTCGGGCAGAATAGCGGAAAACACATTTGTCTTGAACAAATCCGCCGTCAGATTAAAAGGAAACTCGTCGGCGGAGATCAACAAAAACGCTTTTATAAAGAATACGGCCGCTATATTGATGGACGCTTCTTCCTCCAGCGAGAGCTCCGGCAACAGCTATGTGAAGAACGGCGCCGACCGCGAGTACGCTCCGACGGAATCACCGACTCTGAAAGGGATCATGGCGGAAAACGAGGTGTGGAGCGGCACAATAGAACTCAAGGGAGACCTGCTCGTAAAAGAGGGCGCGCTCCTGCGCATAAAATCCGGTACAAAGATCCTTGTAGAGCCGTCGGAGAAAGATTTTGTTCTTTTCAGGGACATAGCCGCCGGCGGCTCGGAGATGACAAGGACGGGACTGGTGGATATCATCGTTGAAGGCGTCATCCATGCGGAAGAGATGACGATTTCCGGATCATCCCTCGCCGCCGAACCCTCGTGGGGCGGTTTTGTGTTCGTCAAAAACGCGGAAGGATTTTTTAAAAACACTTCGCCGGAAAACGCTGAAACAGCATTCGCTCTTTTTGATAAGAGCACCGTATTCATCGAGGAAGGCATCCTTAAAAACTGCCGCAACGGGGTGCTCCTGTACGGCGAAAGCGTGATGACTGTAAAGAAGTGCCGTATCACCGGATCCGAAAAAGGTCTCGGCATATTCATGAATTCCGTCTGCAATATCTCATTGTCCGTCATCACCGGCAACAACCGCGGCATCACGCTCATGGGCGGGGCTTTGAGCGCGGAAAATAATCTTATAAGCAAAAATACCACGGGAGCCGATATCATCGCCGGCGCGGCGGTGTTCAAAGAGAATAGTTTCCTCGCCAACAGCAGGGCTTTGGAAACGCGCGTCGCTTTTCAGGATCAGGACAACAAGTTCTTTGAGAACAAGACGGACATATTCGAGAATTTAGCGAAAAAATAAAACAATCCCGGTCTCATATGCGCGACAAGCGCCCCGCTGACGGTACCCGTAGACGGCCGCTCAGGTATGCGCTTCGCTGCCAATTCGCTCGGAGCACTGGGCAAAACTCCTCGCTCATATGGCCCGCTCCGGATACCGTCAGCGGGCCGATATGTTTATGTCAGTTCTGTGAATTCTATATCGCCGGCGAATGCGATCTTATCGTTTATTATCGCGGCGCAGCCGGTGACAGATTTGTGACACACGCAGGAATCAACGGCCTTTTCAAGATCCCCCGCCGTCTGGACGCTGTTTGCCAGAGCCGTCGCGAAAGCGTCGGAAATAGCGCCCGAGGGCGATATCACAACAGCGAGGAGAGCTTTGCCGAAACTCAGCGAATGTCCTATTTGTGAAGACGAGCTCGATATTGCGCAGGGCAGAAGATTCTTTCTTATTTTCAGAGCGAATTTATCGAAAGAGCTCCCTGTGTATAAACCGCATATAAGATCCTCCCGAGAAGAAGCGAAGATGTCGCCGCCGTTTTCTATTATGAGCGTACCGAATGGCGTTCTGACCGAGCGGAACAAAGCTTCGGCGATAGCCCCCGCGACCGCTGCCATGGGCCCCGTGCCGGATCTCCGGCCTGCGTCAATCATGTTCTTGATTATGACAGGGTCAGCATCATCGCTCTCTACTGGTATCAGCGATTCGGCGAACAGCTTATCGGCGACAGCGCGATCTTCCACTTCGCCGTATATCAGGGGAAGATTCGCGCGGCATTCTTCCTCAACATCAGCGTCGGAGGATACGGATATGCTGCAGTGACGGTATTTCAGAGTGAAATTGTTTTTGACCCGCGCTCGGGGGCGGTAAAAGTGTTTTTCTCCTACGCCGGGGATTCGCACTGAATCAGTATTTCAAGGTCATCGCGTTGTAGGGGCAGTGCGTTATGCAGAACTCGCAGGCGATGCATTTTTTGGGGTCGAACACGACCTTGTTACCGGCGTCAAAAGAGAAGGCGTTAGTGGGGCAGTAGCCGACGCACACGCCGCAGGAAACACATTTCTTCTCGTCCATCTTGATGTCTTCGCCGAGCCTCTGGAAAGACACTCCGCTCTTTTTGAAAAAAGCGCAGGCCGCATCAATGTTTTTCTTGCTCCCTTCCATCTCAAGTATCATCCTGCCGACCCTGTTTTGTGTGATGGTCGCCTGGAGGATGTTGAAGGATATGTCGTGTTTTCTTGCCAGCGTCGAGATTATGGGCTGGTTCACCACCTGGGGCGAGAATTTGAGCACCAGTCTTTTTTTGATCATTTGACCCTCCCGGCGCCCGGAAGCAGGGCAGTGGGATCGCCCAGAAGGAACTGACCCGCTCTGATCTTTTTCTGGAGTATTTTCGCGATTTCCCGGGCTTTTTTAAGGCTGGACCATGAAAAGGAAGGTATCTCTTTTTTGCCGAGCTTTACGGTTCCGCTCCTGAGTTCTTTGTAGCTGACGAGGGCTATGGCTTTTTCTTTTCCGTAGGGATAATCTTCCGAGTAATCTATGACGGGGGCGAATATCTCATCGTCGCCTTTTCCGGCCGCGCGGGCTATGCTCTCGTCAAGAACGGGGATGGGGATGCCCACTCCGACAGAAAGAGACGCGCCGTAACCTGTCAGGTAAGCCGCCCTGAGAAAATCAGGGGATGTTTTTTTGAGATCGCAGATCAGGGCTATGGTCGCCGCGCCGCCGACAGGGAAACCGTTCTTCTTTTTAACGGATGTCGTGTGCTGCGTGCCGTGCCAGACTATGTATCCTTCCGCGCCCGCCATGAAAACACGCGTGCCGATGCCTATGGTTTTGAGCTCCGGATCGTTGAGCAGGGGGCTCAGAGTGCCGGCAGAGGAATAAGAGATGCTTCCCATTTTGGGTTTCAGTATACCCATATACGTGTATATGGTTTTGCCGGATCTGTTGACGGCGACATTGTAGTTCTGGTAACAGTTGCGGGGATTGAACAAAACAGCGTCTGTCAGATCCGCGAGCTTAAAACTTTTCCTGAGGCTTGTCGCGGGATAGCAGTCCGTTCCATAGGCTGTTGCCTCGAGCAGGACGCTTTTTCCCCTGACAAAGTCCTCTATGACGCCAGCGCCGCCGTATTTGAAATTTATGGGCCGCAATCTGTTCTTTTCATAGCGGGGCAGAGCCGTCGCTCCGAGGAAGACATCCCTTGCCGCGTATGCCGCGTAAGCCGGCACCTTGTTGAGCGTCACCTCGCCGCCGCCGAGTTTTATTTTGGGGCTTGTCTTCGGTATGTTGAAGTAGATGCCCGAAGAGCACATCGGCCCGAAGGTGCCTGTCGTGACCACATCCACCTTCCGCGCGGCTTTTTTCACGCCGTGCTCCCTGACATAGGACACCATCTCTTCGCTGGTGAGAACCACGGCTTTTTTCTGCTGTATCCTCCCGTTTATCTCATAAATGCTTTTTTTCATTTGAAACACAAGCTCCTTGCGCCCATTATAATTTTTTTTATCCCAACTTGCAAACAAACGGAAGGGGTATATTTAGTGGGATAATGGTATTTGCGATCTTTATATGAAGTTCTCGCGGATTTTTGTTATACTTCTCCAAATGAAATTGATCACAGTTTTCTCATCAATGTCGGTGATGGATGTGCAGCTTGCCAAAGCTGTCCTGGAAAGCGAAGGTATCCAATCTTCCATCGCGGATTATCATATAGCCAGCATAGCGCCTCATTATATACCGGCTTTAAGCGGCATTAAATTGAATGTTAAAGAGCAGGATTATCATGATGCAAAAAAAATATTAGATGATTATATGGGGAAAATACAAAAACCGGCAAACAAGAAAACGGAACACACAGTTAATAAAATGAAATGTCCAAAATGCGGCAGTGAAAATTTAATTAAAACAGGCGCATCGAAAATGTGGGCTTTGATAGTAATAAGCTTTCTTTTTATGGACGGCGTGCCGCGAAAACCTTATTTGAAGTGCCGGGACTGCGGTTATAAAGTGAAAATTAAAAACATATGACCATTCGGCGAGTGTCGCAAAACGCTGCTGTTTCGCGTTGAAAAAAGGAGAATTATGAAACTTGATGTTGTTTTTCCGGGCGGAAAGAAAGTGGATGTGCTGTATCACGGTTTCAGGATACGATCCGATCAGCCCGTTGAAGACGGCGGAGAGAATTCCGCGCCGTCCCCCTACGACCTGTTCCTCTCATCCATAGCCGCCTGCGCGGGTTATTATGTTATAGCTTTCTGCGCGCAGAGGGGTATAAGCTCCGAAGGGCTGGCAATGACGATGAACTGCGAAAAAAACGAAGAGACGCACACCATAGGCAAAATAGACATAGCCATCAAACTTCCCGCGGGTTTTCCGGAAAAATACAGGAACGCCGTCGTTAAAGCCGCCGAATCATGCGGCGTGAAAAAACGTTTTGTTTACCCGCCGGAATTCAGCGTTTTCATAGAAAGCTGATTTTGCCATCGCTTTTACCTGATGAGAAAATTAATGAGAAAATTATAGGCGTCCCCTTTTTCTTACCTTTTTCTTTTTACTGAATAAGCTGGTCGGCGTATTTTTTGTAAAAAGCCGTTCTTTCGGCGGCGTCCGGTATTTCTATGCGCGGCACCACGACGACATTCCCGCCTTTGGGCTGGTTGAAAGACTGCTGCACAAAAAGTTTTACGATGGCCGCGGGTACGGCATATAATATGTCAAAAGGATCCTGCCCGGATTTACCCCCTGAAATATCTTTTGTTCTTGCCAGTGTCCGCAGGTAGTTTCCTTTTATAAGTTCCATTATCTGTTTTACATTCGCGGATAGAGCGGACATATCCATATCCTCTATTTTCATTGCCCACAAATTGATACCGGATAATTCCTTCAGTTCCTCAGCGTTCAGATGAACGGGGGGTTCGAAATAGACGAGCTTGACATCGTAGGGCATTCCCGCGAAAAGCGGATCGGGGTTTTCCATGGTGATGGGCGAACGGTATTCGGGATCCGTGTTCACTCCGTTGTAAAAAACGTTATAGCCCTTGGAGAGATATGTGTCGGTGAGGCGGTTCACAACCCACCAGGCCAGGGCGCTCTCCCATGAACTGAAGCAGGGCCCGAAACCCTTAAAGAGCAGATAACGCACATTGTCGCATGAGAAATTAACAACATTGGACAGCTCTCTGTAAAAAGTGCTCTTGCCGCATCCGGCCGCGCCCACAGGCATTATCAGCCTGGGATTCTCGACGGCGAGAGTGTCTCTGTCCCAGTTGGGATTAGTCTTGAGCGAATATTCTATGGAATCCTCTATGTGCTTTTTACCTTTGGCATAAAGAGCGTCAAGATCCATTCCTGTCACCTGCGCTTCCACAACGGCCAGGAAGGTGTTGATTATGTGATAGGGGCTCAGTTTGAAGCAGAAGGAATATTTTCCCATATCGGAAACAGCCTTGGCGAAATCCGGAGCGGACTTGATCATAAATTCGCCTTTCGCGGGATTGACGGCAAAGATCGGCGATTTGTAGACATTTTTCGCCTCTTTCAGCGCCTCAAGAACATTTCCTCCGTCACGCCGCGGCGCATCTTTGACTTCGGCGGCCTTCACGATGTCCCGCAGACAGATAAATATGTCTGTTTTAAACAGTATCGTGTTCTTGTCTTCGAGGAGAACGGCGAGTTTTTCAAGCGAGCGCTTCTGGGCGATCTCTTTCAGCAGGCCTATCGTTCTTTCATCTGCATTCATTCTTTCTCCTCCGGGATGTTTCAACTCCGGTTCTTTTTCAACACAACAAAGCCTCTATTCTACATAAATATTGCGCTTTTTACAATTCGAGCGAAACTGTCTGTCATTTAAAAATCAAAAGTGAACCGTTTTTGTTAGATTTAAGAATCAAAAGTGAACTCTTTATTTTCCCCCTTTTTGATAAAAGGGGGAAACCGAA
>PHAM01000033.1 GCA_002841685.1 Elusimicrobia bacterium HGW-Elusimicrobia-2
CATACCTCCCGGGGTTTCCCTCGGGAAAGTATGCCTTTTATGGCTATTTGATTTCAAATCGATACACCTCATAATCTCTTCTTAATCCTTTGCTATCAACCACTTTCACGCTTTTCCTAACTCAACGTTGGGACAGTAGTGATTGAATATATGAAAAAAAATATATGGATAAAGGCCGCCCGGATAATAGCCGCTTCGCAAGCGGGTGTATTGGAAGAGGATAAAAACGCGAAGTTTATCCTGCATTTAACGCAATGGTGGAACCCTGAATTCTGCATTGAATTCTATAATTTTATGCTCAATCATAATGTCAGGATCGATTTTTTAGGGCTTTCATTCTTTCCGACTTCCACCATGAGCGAAAAAAATGATCTGGATTATTTTGAGTCACAAATAAAGAAATTGTCGGAGCAGTTGGAGAAACCGGTGATAATATGTGAATACGCGTATCCGAGCGCGAAAGATTTTAAAGGCCAGTTCGCGGAATGGAACAAAGGGGTGAAGGGATACGGGCTGAATGAGAAAGGGCAGATGAAATGGATAAAGGATTTTTTGAATTTGTGCAGGAAGAATAAATATATCAGGGGCGCGTATTACTGGAGCCCCGAATGGTATGATTCCGGAATGTGGGAGGCGTTCTCGCTTTTTGACAGGAAGGGCAGGCCAAAAAAGGGGTTAGAGAGTTTTAAGTGAAAGACTTTAGGGCAGGGTTTATTCGTAGCCGCCGGAGTAGTCTTTTTCGTCTTCTTCGGGAACGATGAATGAGGTCTTGTATGTTTTGCCGTCGGTGACGATTTTGATTGTGCCGTCCCGGTCAGTTCTATAAACTAGAGAGCCATAATCTTCCAGTGTTTTTATGGTGCCCCTGTGGGGATGCCCCCATGTGTTTTGTCCGACGCAGATAATGGAGACAATGGGCTGGGCCCAGTCCAGAAACCAGTTATATGTCAGGGAGTTCTTGGAGCCGTGGTGGGAAACCTTTAAAAATGTGCAGAGAAGGTCGTCCTTGTAGAACCTCACTATTTGTTTGCCTGCTTCTTTTTCGGCGTCGCCCGTAAAGAGAAAAGAGACATCTTTGTAGGTCAGCTTGAAAACTATGGAGTTTTCGTTTGCGTGGGAATCGCCTCCCATTATGTATTTTGCCGGCGGGCTCAGGACTTTCATTTCACAATCTTTGTCCCAGTTAAGGATATCTCCCGCGTGTACCTCCATCAGGGCTATATCTTTTTTTTCCGCTATTTCCATTATCATCTCATAGTCCGCTTCCTCTGCGGGGAATCCCGAATCCACGAGGGTGCCGACCTCAATATCCCTGACAACCAGCCGGACGCCGCCTATGTGGTCGCTGTGGGGGTGGCTCATGATGATGTAGTCTATGCGTTTTACGCCCATCCTCTTGAGAAAAGGGACGACTATGGTCGTGCCGGCGTCAAAAGGGTTCCAGCCCACTCCTCCGCTTCCGGCGTCCACGAGCACGGTTTTTCCGCCGGGAAGCTGTATAAGTGAGCAATCCCCCTGGCCGACATCAATAACGGTTACCGTCAGGAGCTTTTGGGGCGTTTTCGCGGGCGCGGCGATCAGGCCTGAGGCGAAAATCGCTATGGCGGCGCAGTACTTTATAAAACTCTTCATAGCTGATTGTAGTAATTTAAGTGCGGGAGCGCAAAATTCTCAGTCCCGCCCCGGCGGATGAAACATTTTTCTGCGGCGGAATTCGGAGCAGATCGCCGCAGAGGCGAGGGCGGCGTTGAGCGATTCTGCCCCCCCGAAAGATGGTATGGATATTTTAACGCCGGCGAGGGCTTTGATCTCTTCGGCTATGCCTTTTGACTCGTTCCCTATGATTATTATCCCGTGCGGGGAAAGTTTTGCCTCATATATGTTCCCGCCGTCGGTGGTCGAGGCGTAAACCGTTATTCCGGACTTTTTGGCTTCGGAGAGGAAGATGACGGGGTCCGTGTAATGCACTTTTACTCTGAAGGCCGAGCCCATCGCCGCGGCGATGGCTTTAGGGTTGTATATGTCGCATGTGTCGGATGAGCAGACAACATTTTTTATGCCGAACCAGTCGGCGGCGCGGATGATGGAGCCCATGTTGCCGGGGTCCCTTATGCCGCAGAGGGCGAGTGTCAGTTCGTTTTTCAGCTCCGCCACGGACAGTTTGTGCGAGGGTTTTTCGGCGCACGCCAGAATCCCCTGGGGGCTTTTCATGGAGCTCATTTTCGCGAATTCCCCGTCGCTGACTATGATCACGGGCATTTTTATATCGTCAAATTGCTTCACAGCGTAAACGGAGCGGGTTTTGACGCGCGAGGCGAGGAGCTCTTTCACCGCCTTGAGGCCTTCCACGACAAAGAGGCCGTGTTCGTTTCTTTCTTTCTTGTTCTTCAGCGACCGGATCATCTGCATTTCATTTTTGCTCATAGGGCGGATTGTATCACAATATCCGGCATTTGCGCAATCGCCCGCATCCACCGGCGGTGCGGACGGCAGACGCTATCCGAAGACGGCCGCTCAGGTGTGAGCTTCGCTGCCAATTCACTCGGGGCGCGGGTAAAACCCCTCGCTCATATGGCCCGCTACGGATAGCGTCTGCCGTCCTGCGTAGCGCGGGAGCGGCTATTGCAATGCCCGTCTCAATATGGTTTAATTTTGCGTCGGAGGATGTGATGAAATACATAGACATTGATCAATGGAAAAGAAAAAAACATTTTGAATTTTTCAGCGCGATGGATTATCCGCATTTCAGCCTTTGCGCGGATGTTGATGTGGGGGCCGTGCGGGAATACGTGAAAAAAGACGGCCTGTCTTTCTTTAAGGCGATTCTCTATATGGTCACATCAGCCGCGAACGCTGTGCCGGAGCTCAGGCAGAGAATACGGGGCAAACAGGTGGTGGAGCATGACGCGGTTCATCCCTCTTTCACAATGCTCATGGCAAACGAGGTCTTCAGCTACTGCCTTGTGGAATACGCGGCGGGTTATCATGAATTCGCGAAAAGAACGGCCTCGGCCATGGATGACACGGTAAAGAATCCCGGCATAGATGATCCCGGGCGTGACGACCTCCTTTATGTCACATCCATACCCTGGGTTTCGTTCACCAATATAACGCATCCCATACACATGCATCCGGCTGATTCCGTGCCGAGAATATCATGGGGGAAGTTTCAAAAACGGGGTGAAAAAATTTGGATGCCCCTGTCTCTTCAGGCCCATCACGCACTTGTTGACGGCCTTCATAGTGGTAGGTTTTACAAGCTTTTGCAGGATAAACTTAACAAACCGGATGAAGTTTTAGCCGGATGAATCCTCATTATTTTATAACGCATTGCTCAAAGGAAAAATCTTCTGAGGCGGCGTTACTGCCGGCCTTAAAGCGTTATCTCGCGCCGCACATAGAATATGTTTACAAACAGGCGCAGGTTTCGGGCGCCGGCTTTCTCATCTTTTCCGGCAAATACGGTTTTCTGGAAGCGGACGAGCCGATACCTTATTACGACACACTGCTCTTGCGCGGCGATTTCGCGATCATGGCGGATAAGGTTGACGCTCAATACAAAAAATACGCGTTTGATAAACTCAGTTTTTTTCATCTGGACATAACAAAAGACCCGAAGCTGACCGTGTACAGGGATTTTATAGAGAGCTTCGCCGTCCGCAACGGGATTGAGTCCGAATTCCAAACGCTGGATTTCTGACATATGCGGTCACGGCGGACGCTTTACAAATGCGGATTTTGTGATATAATGCCCTTATGGTAAATCAGGACACATCCCCTAACGCGCTCATAATTCTCGCTGTCGCTTTTCTGGTCTGGTTTATGACGCAGACATTCAAACTGCTCGTGGTGCTTGTAAACGAGAGGCGGCTGGCGCTTAAAACATACGGCGCGACGGGAGGGATGCCCTCAACGCACGCGGCCGTGTGTTCGGCTTTCGCCATGGGGAACGGCATGCTCTTCGGTTTCACCTCGCCGCATTTCACGATGGCGGTGATGTTTCTCGTGGCGGTCGTCCACGACGCCGTCAAGGTGCGCACGGCCATAGCCGACAACACCAAGACCATGAAGAATTTCCTCGCCAGTATCATAGAAAATGAATACAGCCGGAAAATCTTAGAGCTCAACGATCTTGAAAAAAAACTGAACGTCGATCCGGATGCGAAGACAGCGCCCGCCTTGAGGAAGATAAAAAGGACAAGAAGGGAAATAACGGATCTGCAAAGACTGGAAGTCGTTCTCGGGCACACATTGTTTGAGTCCTTCGTCGGACTCGTGTCGGGGAGCCTGATCGCCTTCGCCTGCTATCACTATTTTTATCCCGGCGTTTATTAATTTGGTCAAATTTGCTATAAATCTCTATATATGAAAAAAGGCGTATTCATCACTTTTGAAGGCGGCGACGGCTGCGGTAAATCAACTCAGGCGGGGCTGCTGGCCTCGGCGCTCAAAAACAAAGGGTATAAGGTTGTCAGGACAAGGGAGCCGGGCGGTTCGCTTTTTTGCGAGCATTTGCGCAAGCTCCTGCTGGATCCGGAACACAAGGTTTTCCCTCTCGCGGAACTCATGCTCTATGAGGCTTCCCGGGCAGGACACACCGCCGAGGTCATAAGGCCGGCTCTGGATAAAGGCCATATCGTCATTTGCGAGAGGTATTCCGACGCCACAATAGCTTATCAGGGTTACGGCAGAGGCCTGAACATGAAGGATCTCCGGCTCATAGACAAAGTGGCCACCGGCGGACTTAAGCCGGATGTGACGATATACATGAAGTTGCCGTCGGGTAGCTCTCTGGGCAGGATAAAAAGAAAAAAAGACCGGCTCGAACTTGAAAAGGCGTCTTTCCACAAGAGGGTGAATGAAGGGTACAAACATATCTGCGCGAGCAATAAAAAACGGGTAAAGGTCGTTGACGCGGCGGGAAGCCAGAAACAGGTTCATGACAGAATCCTCAGAATCGCTGAAAAGTGTTTGAAAAAATAAACTGCCCGCCGGCCGTCGCCAAAACTCTTTCCGCCCAGATAAAGCTCGGCGCTGTAGCCGGAGCATATATATTCGCCGGGCCGGACAGGGACATCAAATATAAAACAGCGCTTGAATTTGTCAGGATACTCAACTGTAAATCGCCGCATTCCGGCATCGCTTGCGGAAATTGCGCGGGATGCCTCAGTCCCCTGCCTCAGACGCTCAACTGCAGCAGGAAACCGGGCTGCGAGCAGAATCCGCCCTGTCATCTCTGCCTGACGCGCAACGGAAAGTCCAATATGGATTTTCTGCTGGTGACTTCGGATAAATCGCTGGGGATAGAACCCTGCAGGTATCTCATACATTTTATGACGAGAAAAAGCGCACCGGGGGTGTTCAAGGCCGCGGTTATAAGAGAGAGTGAGATTTTAACTCCTGAGGCGGAAAACAGCCTGCTGAAAATCCTTGAGGAGCCGCCGGCGAACTGCCTGATAATACTGATCACATCGTCGCTGCATTCTCTTTTACCGACGATACGGTCAAGGTCTCAGATACTGCGTTTTCCGCCGCAGGAGGAGACCTGCGAGGGAATAACGCAAAGCGATCTTGATCTGGCCCGTACGCTCGCTCAATTAAGGGATCTCGGCAGCTGGAAAGAATTGTTCGGAGAATTAAAAAAATTCCACGATGTCAGCGCCGGAAAAAACAAAACCCCCGCTTCGGCGCGCCGCGAAAAGACCCACGCTTTCATAGAATCGCTCTTGCAGAAGGCCGCAACTGTGATGAGAGAAAAACCATCTGAAAGGCTGTCTTTTGAGATAGATTATATGCACGAGTGCTGTCAAATGCTGAAAAAACAGAGAATACCGAATGTCGTCCTCTCAAGAATGCTGGTGAAGGGCATTCCTTCATTCCTGGGGGAGAATAAACAATGTTAGCGTCGGTGAAAGTCATGCTGCTGAGAGACAGGAGCACGGGTTTTTATTTGTGCGGCGAGGTGCCGGCCTCGCCCGGAGATTATGTGCTTGTTAAGACAGAACACGGAAAAGAGGCTGCCTTATGCCTGACATCCGCTGAGAGCGCCGAGGATAGCCGGAAAAACGCGCCTCGCCTGCTTAAAAAGATGCTGCCGGAGGATATAAAAAAACTGAAAAAGCTCGCCGATGAAGAAAAATCCGCCTTTAAAATCGTCAACGAGCTCGTCGCCGCTCACGAAACCCCTCTGAAGCTGGCGAAGGTCTGCTACACTTTTGAAAAGAGAAGAGTGTTCGCGTATTACACGGCGAATTCAAGAGTGGATTTCAGGGCGCTGATCAAAGACATAAACGCGCGTCTGCACTCGCATGTGCAGATGGTGCAGGTGTCGGAAATAGAATGCGCCCGTGTCATAGGCGGCCTGGGCGTGTGCGGAAGGCCTTTCTGCTGTACGCTTTTCGGCAAAAGCAGGGGAAAGACTCTGCGCTGCGCGAACCAGAAGGCCACCGGTCCCTGCGGCAAAACGCTCTGCTGCCACCAGATCAAGGAGTGAGAGTGGGGGATAAGATCTTCTACATCACCACACCCATATATTACGCCAATGCGCCCCTTCACATAGGCCACGCCTACTCAACCGTCGCCGCTGATGTGGCGAAAAGATGGCAGGCCCTGAGAGGCAGAGAAGTTTTTATGCTCACCGGCATGGATGAGCACGGAGAAAAAATATACCGCAGCGCCCTGAAAGACGGTGTAGAACCGCAGGATTGGGTTGACCGTTACGCGGATGACGCGCGGAAACTCTGGTCTTTTATGAATATTGCCTATGACGGCTTTGTGCGCACGACGGACAGCGCTCACAAAGAAACGGTGGAGGAAGTGTTCAGGAAACTCCGGGCTAAAGGCGATATTTACGATGCCGAATATGAGGGGCCTTACTGCGTGAGCTGTGAGACTTTTTTTACCGACCAGCAGGTGAAGGACGCCGGCGACAGCTGTCCCGACTGCGGCAAAAAGATCACGGAGATCAAAAAAGAGAGCGCTCTCTTTTTCCGGCTCTCCGCCTACGGGGATAAGCTTCTGGATTTCTACAAAACCAATCCGGGCTTTCTCCAGCCGCCGGGCATGGCAAACAAAACAATGGACACCGTCAGGCGCGGCCTGAAGGATCTGTGCGTGACGAGGGAAAGGGTGACATGGGGCATCCCCGTTCCGGGCGACCCGTCAAAGACCATTTATGTGTGGTTTGACGCTCTGTTGAATTATTTATCAGCCGCGGGATTTCCGCATGATTCGGAACTTTTCCGTAAACTCTGGCCGACGGACTGTCACATCGTCGGCAAAGAGATCTATTATTTTCACACGGTTATCTGGCCGGCCATGATCATGGCGCTGGAATTACCGTTGCCTCAAAAGGTGTACGGCCACGGATGGTGGACGCTGAGAGATGACAAGATATCAAAATCAACGGGTAATATCGTCACGCCCTATGAGGTGTGCGACAAACTTCACCCGGATATCCTGCGATTTTTTTTCCTCAGGGAAATGCCTTTCGGGACAGACGGGGCTTTTTCGCTCGAACGGATTGAGGCAAGATATATCTCGGATCTGGCAAATCCTCTCGGCAATCTCTTCAAGAGGACGGAGGTGATGATCGAAAAATATTTCGCCGGCAAGACGCCGGCCGAAGGTTCTTTTGACGCGGCAATACTTCAAAAGCAGAAAGAAACGCTTGAAAGTTTTTCGCGGAGCATGGACGAACTGCGCTTTCACGGCGCGCTGAATGCTCTCTGGGAATTCGTTGACGCGGCCAACCGTTTTATAGAGGACAAAAAGCCCTGGGTTATGTATAAGGAAAAATCGCCGGCGCTCAATGATGTTCTGCTCACGCTTGAGGGATGTCTTGAGTTCATCACGGGTCTGCTTTCCCCTTTTATGCCGGTGAAATGCGCTGAAATGGCCTCTCATATTGACTGGGAAATTCAAATGCCCGAGCCCGGAGCGGTGCGGAAAGGCCGCTCCATCCCGGGCGGCGGGATCCTTTTTCCGGCGGTGGAGAAATAACAGGAGAGAAAGATGATGAAACTCAATGAATTCATAAAGATCGGCAGAGCGCTGTTCGACGAAAAGATAATCCATTCCACATCGGGAAACATAAGCGTCAGGGACGGAGATTCTTTTTATATCACCGCGCACGGCGCGTACGCGGCGAATCTGAGCTCGGATGACATAGTCAGGGTTAATGTCAACGATAAAAACAGGGATGCCGGCGCGTCGGTGGAAGTGGATGTGCACAGGGCCATATACCGCTCTACATCCTTTGGGGCGCTGATACACGCGCACCCCCTCTTCGCCACGGTGCTGTCATTTGACAATGATGTTATAAAACCCATTGATGCCGAGGGCTCGTTTTACATTAAGGAGGCGCCGGTTATAAGCGCGGAAAACGCTATCGGCTCCGAGGAAGTTGTTATGAAACTCCCTCCGCTCATAAGCGAGTATCCGGTGTGCGTCATCAAGAGGCACGGTTCCTGGGCAGGGGCGGCGAATCTGGCGGAATGCTATAATCTCACCTCTGTTCTTGAAAGTGCCTGTAAAATTTTATACTATAAAAAGATATCAGGGTAAGGCCAATTCAGATTACGCATAGCCGTGTTCTGATAATAAATTGAGGCTGAAATGTTTCATCCGCCTGTGGCGGAGTCCGCCGTGGCGGAAGGAGATAGTAATGGAAAATCCGATAATAGTTCTGGGTGCGGTCGCCGTGGCGTTTGGAGTGATAAATACCGTTCTCTGGTTTTTACTCATCAAAAGCGATAAAAAGCCCTCTGCTCCGGCCGGCAAGACGAATGATGTGCAGAATGCGGTGATAGCTTCGGAAAAACGCATGATAGACACCATAACAAGAATGCTGTCCGCCCTTAAAGGCGGCGGCGGGGCTCCGGTTCCGATTGATACCAAGAAAATAGCCGCCGAGATTGCGGCGGGCTTGAAAGGGCAGTCCCAGGAAATAAAACTGCCGGAGCTGGATGAATTGAAAAAAAATAGCTTAGAGCTTGCCGGAAAAATTGATTCGGTGGCAAAAATCCTGCAAAGCATCAGCGGCGAGATCCTCAAGCAGAAAGATTTTGTTGAAGCTCTCGACGGGCATATCGTTCAGCTGGAAAGGCCAAGGGCATGAAAAAAACAGTCCTTGGTACGATCCTGGCGGTAAACACCGTGCTTTTACTTGTCGCGGCGAACATTATTTATCAGGAGGCTTCCTCACCGTTGACGGGTGTAAAAACGAAAGCCGCCCCCCCATCGGAGAAAGCTCCTGAAAAAAAATCGCCCGTCCGGCCTTCTGAAAAAAAGCCCCAGCCCGGGCCGGACAAAACGGATCCCGCGGCCTACATATCCATCAATTCGGTTCCTTCCGCCGCTAAAGTGTTTATAAACGGCTACCATAAAGCGCAAACTCCCGCCTCTATCAAAATCGTTTCCGTCTCCGAGGTGCCGCGCCAGTATTCAATCAAACTCTTCAAAGAAGGTTACTACCCGTGGGAAAAAATGATCACTCTCACCCGGGGCAGCACAAAAGAGTTTTCGGTTAATCTGAAAAAAAAGTAATTCATGTTTTCGGGTCTTCGAATTTTTTTGTTTTTTATGCTTTTCTGCCTGTGCGGTTCCGCCCAAGGCTACAGTCTTCTTATAGACGCGTCGGCCATCACTTCCGAACAGGTGCCGGACTGCATTAATTTCATCGCCGAAACGAAAGATATTCCTTACAGGATACTTCTTCCAAAAGAAATGGAGCCATGGGAAAAAAGGATAATATGCGTTCTTGCCGAAAAATCCGAATTTGGCGTTGTGGCGGGATTGAGCCCGAATGTGTGGATGAGAGGCGTGGCGACTCTGGGCGTATCTGATTTCCGGGATATTCTGGCCGGCAATCTGATGAGATATTCCCATTTGAGCGGCACTGATGCCGAGGAAATATTCATAGGCGCTCAGATGCCCCCTGACGAGTGTTTTGATATTTTGGCCAGATCCGGCATAAAAACTGTTTTCCGAGTCGGCGAAGCCTTTGTTTTTAAGCACGGGCCCTCATCCATAGACATTATTTCCTGCTCCTCGCGGCAGGATATGGCGAACGTGAGCGACGAACCCGTGTATTATAAGGCGCTGTCTTTTGACGGCCTCGCCCGGCAGCTTGCGGACAATATGCCGGAAAAAGCTGAAAGTGCGCCGTGGCGTGCTGAAAGTGTCCGCCGACAGGCGGATGCGGAAAACGCCCCGCGGGAAGTTTTATCCGGCGCCGGCGGCGTTGTGCTCAGTGATATAAATCTGAAGATGTGGGAACATTTTTCCGAAGCGCGGAAAAAACTTGAGCGGTACAAAAATTCCGGCCGTGCGGAAAGGGATAAACTTTCAGCGGCGCTTGAAAAAGCTTACGCCGCGGAGGATATATCAAACTGGATAGGCGAAGCGTCGCTTGAAAACGTTTTTTACGCCGTCGCCGGCATTTATGAGGATATTGAGGAATCCCTGCCGAAAGACTTCGCGTCGGGAGCGGAAATGCTGTTTGACGAACTCAGGGAGCTCCCGATAAGCGTTTCCGAGGATCTTTTGGCATATACCATTTCTTCCGAAGACGGATATGTGCGTATAGAAGGGAATTTTTCATCCTCCGTTTCCACGTCGGCTCTTCTGGAATTCTACTGGTGGAATCCCGCCGCGGGTTATTCAACGCTCCGGGCCCCGGATGGCGGAGAGCTTCGGGGGCCTGTCAATTTCTGCATATCGAGCGGCGAGAACAATGTTTTTTACAGGTCCGGGCAGAATGAGTGGGAAAGGATGTGGAGTGTGTCTACCGTCGAGCGCAGTGGCGGTTCTTTTTCGGTCAGCATGCCGCTGACTTTCATGCAGCTCTCGGCTCGCACGAACTTATCCTTTTTTATAAGGCTTTCCACGGCCTCCGGCAGCAGGGCGCTGGCTATTTCTCTGCCCGCCGGTTCCGTGAAAAAGAAATGGCTCGATCCTGTCGGCGACGCCAAGGGCCCGGGCTGGTATGCGATGCCCGACGACGCTCCCTCCGGGATGTGCGACATAATGTCTCTGTCTCTGAGGCAGACCGGGCAAAAAGTCAATTTACAGTTTTATTTTGCGGGGCCGGTTTCAGAGCGGGAGTGGCACAGCGGATTTGACTTATATATAGATATAAACGGCATAAAGAAACAAGGTGAGGGGCGAGCCCTGCCCGGCTTGAACTGTTTTATGCAGGAAAGCGCTTACTGGGAATTCTGCCTGCGGGTGTCTTCGTCGTCCGCGATGCTTATAAAAGGCGCATCGGCCGGCATCGCCGTGCCGGTCAAATTGGATTCTTCGTCCAGGATAGCCACTGTTTCACTCCCTGATTTTCCGTACGATCTGGCCTCCTGCGGCCTCACATTTGTCTCATATATGAGGGATGACAAAGGCAATGTTCTTGAGGTCAAACGGGAGAAAGACGCCATTTATCCGGGCGGCGGGCGTCCTGAGTTAAAATCGCCCAATGTTTTCGACATAATAACGCCCGGGTCTCTTTCGCAGAAGCGCGCGCTGAATGCTTATCTCAGCAAGAGAGGCGCCGTCATCCCCATTCTCCAATGAAGGGGACGCTTTAGATGGCGAGCCCAGGGACTAAAAAAATGAAGGGCTGCTGTCACACTGCCTTGCACCGTTCCCTACTGTATAGCGTGTTTTTTCTTAGCGTCGCTTTTCTGATAGACGTGAGGCATTACCGTCTAAAATTGCTGGCGCTGGAAAGCGGGGCGCTTATTTTTCTGGCGGCTGTTCTTTTTAACGCGACTTTAACAGCAAAAATAATATGGCGTAAAAATGTTCTGGATAAATGGGTTTTGTTTTATTTTCTGCATGTGCTTTTACGGTATCTTGTGTGCGGCGATAAGAACATCGCCCGTATGGAAATGGAAAAAAATCTGCTCTGCGCGGGGCTTTTTTTTGGCGCGGGACAGTTCATTCTTCCGACGGAAACGTCGTTAATTCGCAAGATATTCGCCGTTACGGCCCTACTTGTCACGATTTACGGGCTGTGGCAGAATTTCGGCACGCCCATAGGAGCGATGCGTGTGCCGAAGATTTCTCCGCCTCGCGCGACATTCGGCAACCAGAATTTTTTCGCGGCGTATCTAGTTATAGCTCTGCCTTTTGTGTTTGCGCTTTTTGGCGATAAAAAACTTCTTTGGAAAATTTTCGGCGCGGCATCCCTGTCCGTCTTCGCGCTGGATTTTTACTATATAAACAGCAGAGGCGGGTATGTTGGTGCTTTCACGGGGATTGCCGTGTATATGTTTGTCATTTATAGAAAAAAAATTCCCCGTATAAAAACAATAATTTTGGCATTATGCGTTGCCGCCGCCACTGGGGGTTATATGACACGCGCTTTCTGGATGAGGGATATGGGACGGTTGCTTATCTGGCGCGATACGCTTGTTATGGCTGTCAAAAATCCTCTGGGCGTGGGGCCGGGAGCTTTCGCGGTGAGTTTTCCCAATTACGCTTCGGAAGAACTCAAAAAAATATACCCGCAGAAAAAAAACATCGTGAATTTCGCGCACAATGAATATTTGGAAATTTTCGCGGAACTTGGTTTGCCGGGCATTATTCTTTTTATGATGATCGTCGTTACTTTCTTCAGAAATGCAACTTCTCCCTGTTATACGGCTGCCGCCGCGGGTATTCTCGCGAATAATCTATTTTCGGTGAATATGAGATTTATAATTACGGCGGCCATGCTTTATTTTATTTTCGCTCTTTTTAGGGCAGAAAATTCTAAAAACAAAGAAATATCTTTTGGCGGAAACTATTTCGAACGTCTGCTGCCGGCTCTGGCGGCGGTGGTTATGCTCGGGTTTTTTATTCCGAAAATAATTATGCCTTTCCGCGCTTTGAAGGTTTCTGCGGCGGAACCCGATTTCCATGAAGCAGTGGAAGACGGGAAAATAATAGCACTAAATGCGAGCCTCGCGGAAAATCCCGAAAATTATGACACTCTTTATAATCTCGGCTGGCTGTACGCTAAGGAAAAAAAATGGCAAAAAGCCGCTGACGCTTTTATAAAAGCCGTAAAGATACGCCCGACTCCGGGTTTGTGGAATAATATAGGAAATATCTTTTTTGAAACGGGCAATCGCCCGAAAGCCATAGAAGCGTATAAGAACGCGCTGTCTCTGAATCCCGAAATGGTGGATTCTCATTTTAATCTGGGATTCACATATTTTTATGAGGGGCGGCTGAAAGAGGCCGCCGCGGAATTCAGGGAAGTGCTCAAAAGAGATAAAAATAACGCCAAGGCCATTTTGATGATGGAGAAAATGAAAGAATGAGGACGGCAATAAAATGACAAATAAAAAACTGGAAGAAAAAATCCTGCGCGCTAATTACGAGCTCACCCCCGATGTGTCAGCCTGTATCAGGAAGGCCTTGAAAAACGAAAAGAACCCGAGGGGCAGGCAGTTCCTGAAACTTATAGAAGAGAACATAGCCATCGCGAAAAAGAAATCGTTCCCCCTCTGTCAGGACACCGGCATTGTTTCTTTTCACGTGGGCGCGCCCGCCGACATCAGGGCTTTGAGAGAAGCCGTCAGAAAATCCTACGGGAGACTGAGAGATTCCCAGGTGAAGAAGCCCTTTGACAGAAAAGTGGACAAAAGGAACCTTCCGTCGGTCAATCTGGCTCCGGATGATTTCACACCGTCATTTCTCATAAGGGGCGGCGGCGCCATGAATTGCTCCGGTCTTATGAGCGCGAATCCCTCGTCGGACGCGAATTGCATCGAGCGGGAAATAGCGGCTTTTGTTGTTTCAAAAGCGCCGTACTGCTGCCCGCCGGTTTTTGTGGGTGTCGGAATAGGCGGGGCTCCTCATGACGCGATGCTGGCCTCCGAGAGGATGCTCCTGAAAGACCAGCGCAAGCCGATGTCCCGCATGGAGAATAAAATCTATGCGGAAATAAACAGAAGCGGCATAGGCCCCGGCGGCTGGGGTGGTAAAAACACCGTTCTTTGTGTTAGAATAGGCGAACTCCCGATGCACATGGCGACCATGAGCGTCGGGATAAGCATGTCATGCTGGTGCCTGAGAAAAGGGAAGATTTAGAAAAAGCGAATAATATATGGAAAATAAAGAAGAGCTGGATCAGCTCAGGGTAGAAAAAAAGCGGCTGGAATCGCTTCTTGATTTCGGCCACAAGGTGTCCTCCCGCATACTGAATCTGGATGAACTCCTGAAAATGATAATGGGCGAAACCCGCGAGATACTTGACGCTGAACGCTGCACGGTTTTTTTGAGGGATTTTGACAGTGACACGCTCTACAGCAAGATAGCCGACGGCATGGGTTCGCGCGAGATCAGGATCCCGCTTGACAAGGGCATCGCCGGGGCCGTTGCGCGAAGCGGCGAAGTCATTAACATAAAAGACGCTTATGCCGACGAGAGGTTTGACACCGGCACAGACAGTAAAACCGGTTATGTGACAAAAACCATTCTCACCTGTCCGATGAAAGACAAAATGGGCGAGAGTATCGGCGTTTTCCAGGTGCTGAACAAAAGAAGCGGCGTTTTTGACACGGAGGATGAGAGAATACTGCTTCTCCTTGCCCGTCAGGCGGCCGACGCTGTTGAAAACGCTTTTCTTTACGACGAGCAGAGAAAGATGTTTGAGAGTTTTATTGACACTCTCTCGGATACGCTGGATAAGAGGGATTATATAACGGCCGGTCATTCCAGAAGGGTGACTTTTTTCGCTATAAAGACAGGCGAGGCGATGAAACTCATGAAGCACGATATTGAGCTCCTTAAATATTCCTCGTGGATGCATGACATGGGGAAGGTCGGAGTCAGGGAGCACATCCTCTCCAAAGCAGGGAAGCTCACCGACGAGGAATTTGAGCAGATAAAAAGCCACACGGTCTTTACCCGCGAAATACTCGGAAAAATATATTTTAAGAGAGAATTCCGCCAGATCCCCGATATCGCTGCCTCACACCATGAAAATATTGACGGCAGCGGTTATCCGCGCGGCTTAAAAGGCATGGCCATCCCTTTCTTTGCCAGGATCATAGCCGTGTGCGATGTCTTTGATGCGCTGACATCAAAGAGGCATTACAGGAATCCCATGCCCATACTCGGCGTGCTCAACATACTGAAAAACGATGTGGGCGTGAAATTCGATCCCGTGTGCGTGGAAGCTTTTTTCAAAATTAATCTCCTTGACATTGTCCGGGGCATAAATCTTGAAAAAGTGGAAAATTTCGTCATTGTTTCCGACGACGAGGCGATCCTCCAAAAATACATTCTGGAGGATTTTTACAGGGTGCTGTCCTCATCGGAGTTTACCCCCGCGCAGAGCATGGTGGTAGAGTCCTTCGCGAGGTACTATGGAAAATAAAAAAGCGTCAAAATACGAGCCCGGTTTTGAGGAAGCGATCTACAGAATATGGGAGGACGGTAAAAAATTCACGGGTGTTCCCGACGGAAGAAAGGCCTTTTCCATAGCCATTCCGCCGCCGAATGTGACCGGCCGCCTGCACATGGGGCATGCGCTCAACAACACCCTTCAGGATATTCTCATACGCTCAGCCAGGCTTAGGGGCATGAATGTGAAATGGGCGCCCGGCACAGACCACGGCGGGATAGCCACGCAGAATGTTGTTGAAAAAGAGCTTGCCAAAGAAGGTAAAAACAGGATAGACATGGGCAGGGAAGAATTCCTCCGCCGCGTGAACGAATGGAAACAACTCTACGGCGGCTCAATACTGGAACAATTAAAAAAACTGGGCTGCGCCTGCGACTGGGACAACACGCATTTTACAATGGATGAGACCTGCTCCCGCGCCGTGACGGAAGCTTTTGTCAGGCTTTACGGTGAAGGCAGGATATACAGGGGGCACCGTCTGATCAATTACTGCGTCCGCTGCGGAACATCACTCTCCGACATAGAGGTGGAGTATAAGGATGAAACGGGGAAACTCTGGTATATAAAATATCCTGTCGCCGGCGAGAAGGGGAAGTGGGTGGTCGTGGCCACAACACGCCCGGAAACGATGCTCGGCGACACGGCGGTAGCGGTCAATCCCAAAGACGAAAGGTTTAGCGCTCTGGCGGGTAAAAAACTCATACTTCCTCTTTCCGGCAGAGAAATACCAGTTGTCTTTGACAGCATGGTGGAAACGGGTTTCGGCACCGGAGCCGTCAAGGTGACGCCCGCGCACGATTTCACGGATTTTGAGATCGGCGAGCGCCATAATCTTCCGACGATAAAAGTTATTGACGAGAAGGGGATCATGACACCGTTGGCCGGCGCGGAATTCGCGGGCCTTAACAGATACGAAGCGCGGAAAAAAGTCTGCGCGCTGCTTGAGGAAAAGGGGCTTCTTGAAAAAATCGAGGATTTAAAGCATTCGGTGTCGGTGTGCTACCGCTGCGGCGAGGCGATAGAGCCCATGCTCTCACTCCAATGGTTTCTGGAGATGAAGGATCTCGCGGCGCCGGCGATAAAAGCCCTTGATGACGGCCGGGTCCGGTTTTATCCCGACCACTGGAAAAAACCTTTTATGAATTTTCTTGGCGAGATAAGGGACTGGTGCCTGTCGCGCCAGATATGGTGGGGACACAGGCTCCCTGTTTATTACTGCAGGGATTGTCAGGGGCGTTCATCCGAAGCGCATGCGGGGGTTATTGTCTCTTCCGTCAAACCGGAGAAATGCCCAGTTTGCGGCGGCGTGGATATTTTCCAGGACCCTGATGTGCTGGACACATGGTTTTCGTCGGGGATGTGGCCTTTTGAGGTTTTCGGATGGCCGGAAAAAACGCCTGAGTTGAAATATTATTACCCGACTTCTGTTCTTGTAACGGGCCACGAAATACTCTATCTGTGGGTCGCCCGGATGCTCATGCTGGGCATTAAATTCGCGGGGGACATACCTTTTTCCGACGTTTATATACACGGCATCGTGCGCGACCGTCACGGTAAAAAAATGTCAAAATCCCTGGGCAACACCATAGACCCGCTGGAAGTAACTTCCAAATACGGCGTTGACAGCCTCAGGTATTCACTGACAAAACAGGCCGTTTTAGGCCATGATCTTCTCGCATCTGAAGAAAATTTCATCGCCTCAAGAAATTTTATGAACAAAATCTCAAACGCCGCGGTTGTTGTGGACCGTCTGAGGGCAGAATCGTATGCCGATATGAAAGAAGCCCAATCTCTGCCGGACAGATGGATTGTTTCCGAGTTCTCGGCTTTTGTCAGATCCGCGGAAGATGCGCTGGATTCCTACGACCTTGCCAGATACACCCGTATCATGTGGGAATTCTTCTGGTCATCTTTCTGTGACTGGTATCTTGAAATACTCAAGCTGCGCGGGGACGGGGTTTCCGCAGGGCTTGTGGGCAGGATATTCAGGGAACTGCTCATTGTCATGCATCCCGTCATCCCCTTTATAACGGAAAAAATTTACGGACAGATAAAGACCTGCGACGATCCGGATAGCATAATGGACTGCGTCTGGCCGGATGAGGCGGTTTCTTTTCCCGGCGCCAGAGAAGATATGAACGCTATTTTCGAGCTCATCCAGGGTGTGCGCAACATCCGCTCAAGGCTCGCCATACCCGCGACGGTAAAAGTTAAAATCATCGTTGACACGGATGACGTTTTTGCAAAAAAACTCGCCGAAGCGGAGTATTATATTCTGCCTCTGACGAGAGCGGAATCCATGGAATTCGGCCCTGCGCCGGGCACCGGAGCGGCGAATTTCGCCACACCTTTGCTCAAATGTTCCGTGCCGGTGTCAGAGCTCATAGACATAAAAGCTGAAAAAGAGACAGCTGCGCGTGAAATAGAAAAAATAGAAACCCACGCGGCAAAACTTGAAGCGCTGCTGGCCAACCCCAATTTTATCAGTTCCGCCTCAAAGGAAGTGGTGGAACAGAAAAAAGAGCTCCTTGCCAATTTTAATTCAAAAAAAGAAAAAACCGCTGAGTTTCTCGCCTCACTTGACGAAGGATGACGCCGGTCAGATTTTTGTTCGCTTTGATCCCTGCCGTGTTGCTGGCCTCAGCTCCGGCAATGGAAAAGGAATCCGTAAACAGAGAAAAATTCCGCATCACCTGGCAGTACCCTAAGCCCGTCACTCCGGAGGAAAAATACCGCGCGATTATTTTGAGCAAAAAAATATTTTCTTTTTCAAATTTGCTGGATAAAATCCTTTCGCGCGGCGGTTCGGAAAGGATCAGCGTTCTTATCTCTCCTGAGCACAAGAACACTTTTGACCGTCAGAGGAAAACGGCTTTTCTTGAGGGAGGAGACCGGTTTGATATCAAAAGGTCCATTAATGCCATTGTTTCAGGGATGGGTATTGCCGTCGATTACTCCGGCGTGAGAGATTATTTTGGGAGGCCAGTGCCGCATAAAGGGGCTTTTCTGGCTTTATTCCAGATGAACGGCAAATTCTACCTTGCGGAAGAAAAAAACGGCAAATCTTCTATACTGCTTGAAGAATCCCAGTATTTCAATCAGGTCCAGTCAGCAGGAGGCGACCTCGCCGCCTACATGCTCAGGAATTCGCTCTGGTTTGTGGATATAAAGAGGAAAAAGAATTTCCTTTATTACAGCTGTGATAGTCCGATTTCGCAGGGCGCCGTCGGCAAATTGTTTTTAAAGGCCTTTGACAGCGACGGGATATCCTGCGCCGTTGTCGTTATCTCCGGCGGGAAATCCCATATTCTCCACGGCGGTATTTCAGAGAAACCGGAAATCCTTTTCGCGGATCTTCCTTACATTATAGACGAGATATATATTTCCGGTGACCGCATTATATTTTCCGCCGCGGATGATACTGACCGGGCGATAGTGGGGGTCGCATCAGCCCGGCAGAGAAAAATTTTCAACCTGTATTCAATGGCGGAAGATTTTATCGTCCTGTCCAAAGACTCAAACGGCATGCTCCTTTTTTACCCCCGCTCCCGGCGGATCGCTTTTCTTGACGAGGAACATCACACTGTCCTGATGTCAGGCCTTAAGGTGAGAAAAATCCGTGACGATGACGGAGTGAAATATCTGATCGCTCCCTCGCCCGGCACTCCGGATGAAGCCGCGCACGGGGTCCTTTTGAAAAGTCATTCTCCGTCGGCGGTTTATCTCAGGGATGAAAACCATCTCAATTTTTTGAGAAAACAGCTTTCATCCGCCGAATATCAGGCTTTTTACCCCTTATCGTCGGACGAATATGTCCTTCTGGAGAAGGACGCTCACACGAGGAAATTTAAAAAATACGCCGTCAGGGGATTGTTGTCGGCAGAAAGGCTTCTTTTTGAGAAAAATAACCGCAGAAGAAAGTACGCGCTCGCTTTGTCGGCTTTTCTGGCAACGCTGATCCTTATAGCGCAGGGAGTGATAAATGGCAAGAAAAAACAGAAAAGCGAATGAGCTGAGAAAAATTGAGATCATCCCCGATTTTCAGGGAATACCGTCGGGAGTGACGCTGGTGTCTTTCGGGAACACGAAGGTGCTCACGAGCGTGGGCATGGATAATTTTGTGCCGCCCTATCTGAGGGGCACCGGCACGGGATGGCTTAACGCCGAATATTCAATAATGCCTTACGCCACGGTTCCGCGCAACCGCAGGGAGAGAGAAAAGATCTCCGGCCGCACGCAGGAAATACAGCGGCTTATAGGCAGAAGCCTGAGGTGCGTGACGGATCTGGGCGCTTTCGGCGAAAAGACCGTAAAAGTGGACTGCGATGTGCTCCAGGCCGACGGGGGAACGCGCACGGCGGCTATTACGGGGGCATTTACGGCGCTTTACATTTTTTTCAAAAGACAGCAGAAAGCGCGGAAGATTTTCAATTTCCCGATCACCGGGCACCTCGCCGCCGTCAGCTGCGGCATCGTTGAGGGTGAGGCCCTGCTTGACCTGGATTATGAGGAAGATTATATGGCGACCTGTGATATGAATGTCGTGGGAGACGGTGATAACTTCGCGGAAATACAGTCAAGCGGCGAGGAAAAACTGTTTACAGCCGCGCAACTCGGAAAATTGACGGACATGGCCGCCGCCGCGATCAAAGACATCATAGCAATGCAGAAAAACGCCATCAAATCCGCTTTGAAGTTTTGCCATAAGGAAATTTGAAGTTCACAGAGCGACGGTAAAACGGCGAAATTCTCAGAAGAGCCGAAAGGCAGTTGACGGCTTTATTATTT
>PHAM01000034.1 GCA_002841685.1 Elusimicrobia bacterium HGW-Elusimicrobia-2
TGGAACACAAATGCTGCGAGCGCTCCGCTAGTGGCGATAACAAGTGAAGACACAAACGCGAGTCTGCCGGGGTCGCAAACCCTTACCGGAGGCACCGGGGATTTCTTGTTTACTTTCAAAACAGCCAACACTTCATGGACGATAACAGCGTCAAATACGGACGGGGCGCTCACTTCGTCTGAGACGGCGAAAATACAGGTGAATCCCGCCTCCGCTGTGAAACTTCTGTGCCTTGTTCCAAATGAAACATATCAGCCGGGCACAACTTCGGGCAAAGGCGGCGGAGTTATTTCTCAAGTCGCAGGGGAACCTTTTACCGTCACCGTTTACGGGGTGGACGCCAACTGGAATATTAACACATCCGCCAATCAGACGGTAACTATAGGAACGCAAGACCCGTATGATATAGAACCCGCCGTACAGCCGCTTATAGACGGAACAACCGCTTTCGCCGTAACTCTTGTGAGGGCATGGTCGTCATGGGTAAACGCGAGCGCCACCGGCCTTACCTCTTACACAACTCCGTCTATAGTCGTTTCCACAAATACGGCAGTAAAACTTATAGTTCTTGTGCCGAATGTTAAGCATGATCCTGGCGAGTGGAGCGGCGCCGCGGCCTCTGTGTCACCATACGGCCGGACGGGTGCGCCTTCCGTTCAAACGGCGGGAACAGGTTTTAGCGTGACTGTCATGGCCGTTGATAACTGGTGGAACAGGCGTTATGACTCCAATAATATAGTTAAAATAACCACGGAAGACCCGAACGACGATTTGTATTATGGTTTTAATCCAGCCGCCAAAGCTCTTACAGACGGTATAGCGGTGTTTATATCCACAATGGTGACAAATGACCCTTCGGGAATAGGCAATCAGTGGAAGATAACCGCTTCTACAGCCGACGGCAGCGCCCTGTCTTCTGATATGTCCGCGGCGATTACGATGGCCTCCGGCGCGACTTCGCGGCTGCAGCTGCTGCTCCCGAACGAAAGTTCAGCGCCCGGAACGGATACCGGCCGCTCCGGCACGGTTTCCACTCAGACAGCGGGTGTGGAATTCACCGTTACGGTTAATGCCGCTGACCAGTATTGGAATTTTGTCAGCGCGCCGGCGCCGAATCCGCTTGTTAATATAGAGACGAGTGATCCGTATGACCAGAATTGGGGGTTTGACCCGACAAATCAGCAGCTTCAAAGCGGTACGCTGCCGTTTAAGATTACAATGGTAACCGAAGGCAATTGGCGGATTTACGGCTATCCAACAAATTACGGTTATACTCCGGCGACATCGTCGCTGCTCCATGTCCAATATGGCGCTGCCGCGAAATATCAGGTGCTTCTTCCCACGCAGACAGCCGTAGCCGGTTCCGTTTCCGGTAAGTCCGGCGTTCCGAAAACCCAGACAGCCGGAATAGTTTTTACGGCGACCGTTAATGTCACTGATGCTTATTGGAACATTGTACCGACGGTATCGCCGGCCGCGAATATAACCACCCACGATTCCTTTGATACGAATCCCGGAAATGTGCAGCTCATAAACGGTTCAACGACATTCCCCGTTATTATAAAAACCGCTTCCCACGGGTTAGGCAGTTTCAGCTCAACGCAGACGGTTACGGCTTCTGGCGCTTACCAGAGCAATAAATCTTCCGTGTTCGGAGTAAACAGCTATACGCCGCAGAAACTTCTGCTTCTTGCCCCGGGCGAAAGATACGTACCCGGGGATGTGGCTAATCTCGGCCGCGGGGGTTCTCCCAATTCCCAGCCTGCCGGAGCGGTGTTTACTGTCACGGTTATTTCCTGCGACCAGTATTATAATCAGGCATCGACGAACACGAATATTACGATATATACGACCGATCCATATGATGACGAACCCGGTGATGCCCAGCTTGCGGGCGGATTCAAAACATTTAATATAACAATGAAACAAAAAGGTTATCAGCGGATAAGTTCTTCCGATACCGCTACCGTCGGAAAACTTGCCTGCTACACTTCTCAGGATATTAACATAGGCTACGGTCCCGCTGTTAAACTGCAGGTTCTTTTAACCGGGGAGGAGAGCGCCCCCGGCACCGCATCAGGCAAGACCGGAGGTTATTCTACTCCGACGGCAGGGGTGCCTTATAACATAACGGTCAACTGCGTTGACCAGTATTGGAACGTTAATCCCGACGCAAATCCGTGGGTGGGAATTGAGACATCGGATCAATATGACCCGATAATTTCCTCGGCAGTTCTCACAAGCGGCTATAAGATATTTTCTATTACACCCGTTACTGCGGGCACACAGACTGTTATAGCTTCCGATGTGGACGATACGGGCGATTATTATACATCGAACCAGTCCACTGTTTTCAATGTCTTTCCCGCCGCGCTTGACAGAATAATAGCCATCCTTCCGGGTGAAACATACAATCCGGGGAATGTTCCTTCCGGAGGAAAAACCGGCGCGCCATCCGTTCAGACCGCCGGATCCGTATTCCAGGCGACGGTTTATGCCACTGACGAATATTACAATAAGGTTTCAACCAACTGCAGCATAGGCATCGTCACCGAAGACCCTTACGACGCGCATCCTGACACTCAAACTCTTGTTGCCGGACAACTCGCATTTGATATTGAAATGATTACTCACGGCTCATGGGATATTTATGCCAAGGAAATCACTGAATCTCTGAACACTTTTGATTATACGACTCCGAATGTAAATGTCATTGCGGGCTCCGGCTCGAGGCTTGCCGTCAAGCTTCAGGACCAGACACTTGTGGAAGGCTACGGCATTACCGGAATTCCCGCTGTTCAGGAAGCCTATCAAACTGTGCAGTTTACGGTTTATTTGACAGATGTCCATTATAATATTGCTTCCGATACGCGCCCATGGGTAACTTTTGCCACAACAGACCCCAACGATAACCCGATAAATAACGGCGTACCCATCAGAATAGATGTAAACGGCCAGCTTGTGACATCTTCCAGGCTCAAAACTTCCGTTGTCGCCGGCGGCAGTAAAATATACGCTTACTCGCAGGGTTTCAGCACAGGAACAACCCCCGCTATAACAGTCAATAACGCGTCGCATACGAATTTCGCTCTGACGGGCGTACCGTCTAATCTCGACGCCGGTGAACTCTTTAATGTGACGGTCCGCGCGAAGGATGATTACGGCAACACCTGCACGGGTTCTTACGACAAATATGGCACATGGGTGGGAAACAAGAATTACACCGGCGAGATAGATTTTACATCCGATACGGATTCCGACCCCACCGATCCCGCTTCTCTGCCGGCCAATTACACCTTCCTGACTTCGGATTTTGGTCAGAAAATATTTAACAACCTTTCCATGTTCCGCGCGGGAACGGGAAGATGGCTGAAGGCGCACGACACTTTCTATACTTCAAAATACGGACAGGTCTCGGACATAACAGTGACAGCCGGAGCTCTCGCGGCTTTTATTGTTTCTCCCACGGCCGCCGAAACAACCTGTCCTGCCGGCCAGTCGCAGAAGATAATAGGCACCGCTGCGGATCTTTATAACAATCCTAAGTCCACCGAAGGCCTTTATTGCGAAATCAAAATATCAACAAAGGTAAACAGCGGTTCTCCCGCGCTCGAAGACGGCGACGGTTTTACTGTCACTCACGCCACCACCGACGCCAACGGTGTTATAGGTGTGTCATCGGAAATATGGTTTTATGTCTCAACCGTTAAAAACGATATAGCCCGCGTGCAAATAGTGTATTCTCCGAGTATCCACGGTGAAACGGGAAACATAAAAACCGCCGGCGGAAGTCCCAAGAAGTATGTGATAAAAAGCTCCCCTCCGCCTTTTAGTGTCAAAAACGCCGATTATTCAGGCTGGTCAAAGACTGACGAGCCCTTTGTGGTGCAAAGATATGACCAGTATAACAATATTTCCGAAACAGGCGACGGCTACTGCTATCCGATTTCCAATTCCGCCGATAATCCAAACGATGACATAGGCGGCACCTCCAAACCCGGCCGTTTCTTTAAAATAGGTGTGGGGGACCCCGGACATCAAGGGCAGCCGGAGTATTTTACAGAGCCCTTTGACGATGTTGATTATTCAAGCTGGAGTATTCTCATACCCGACGGCGCGAATTCCTGCGAGTTCTATTACTATGAACTAAAGGCGTCATGGGATTCCATCAGCATCGCGTCGTGGACAATCACCGCCGCCGGCGGCGCCGGCATTGATCCGGACAGCGTGGCTATCCGTGTGGATCCCGGAGAAGTTTCAGGAATAGCTTTTATGACCCCCGCCCGCAGTCTGGTTGCCGGCACGACCTCGCAGATAATGACTGTTCACGCGCAGGATGTTGAGTTCAACGAAAAGGTAGTGCCCTCCGATGTGCTCTGTGACCTGATGTCTGACGCGTCTCCCGGAAATTACAGCTTTATCATCACTCCCGGCGGCGGACAGATAGTGGGGAATACGGAGATTGTCTTTTCCACCGGCACATACGAAACCAGTTTCTGGTTCACCTGCAAGGTGACGGGAAATCCCGGCATACTTGTCAGCGCTTCAACTGACACAATTGGTAAGAATTGGTCCGACGGTTCCCAGACCCAGACGGTAACGCCGGCGCCGATTTCAAAAATAGCTTTTACTACATTGAACCTTGAACTCACCGCGGGCGTCACCTCGCAGATAATGACGGTTGAGCTGCAGGATGTTTTCGGCAATCAATCTCCTATTCCCGTAGGCACGAACGGAGGGAATCCTGTTGTCTTTAAACTCCAGTCGTATCCCGCGGGACGATACGCTTTTTCTCTTTCTTCATCGGTGTGGCTGGCCATTTCCAGCGCGACCATAGCCGTCGGCCAGGCGCAGCTCTCTTTTTACTATGTCAACACCAAGAGCAATTCCGATCCCGGCTGGGAGATAACGGTTGACGAAGACGCCGGTTACAGTTACGGCTGGTCGAAAGCTTCACGGTTTGTAAAATTGTACGGAGGCCAGATCTCGCAGGTGGTTATTATAACGCCCGGGAGGAATATCACCGCCGGCGTTAAAAATTATCTGGATTACGGCGCGACAAATTATGTGTTTACGGCAGAGCTGAGGGATAGATTTGACAACACCTCAAAGGCCACCGAGCCCACCCAGCTGCTCCTTACATCGGATTCGGGAGCGGCAGATTTTTCGCCTGATTCTCTGCAGTGGACGCAGAACATAGTTGTTATCACCTCGGGCACGCCGTCAGCGAATTTCTATTATTATGACGAGATAGTCGGCGCCCCCACCATCGCCGCTGACGAGCGTCCGGCCAGAGGCTGGACAATGGCTACCCAGACGGTGAATGTGTATCCCAATGACGCGGTGGCTTTCAAGGTGCAGCATTCCGGTTCGGCCACGGTTTATGAGCCCAAAGACATAACGGTCTATGCCGTGGATGCATACGGCGCCGGAGGCGCCGGAAATGTGTGCACCGGTCACCCGCCGCTGGCGAGCCCCTACGCGTCTTCCTCCGAAAGGGTGTATTATGTGAGCGTGGCCTCTTTCACATCATCCGGAACAACTCAGCTCAATCCGTGGAGTTATGATTTCGCCGATGCCGTGACGGACGATCCGGCTCATCCGGGCATCTCTTATCTGCAGGCGACCGATGTGAATGTGACTGATCCGCCCGATGTACCGCCTATTATCATATCCGCTTATGACACGGCAGACCCAATGATAGTGGGCACTTCCGCGGAAATGATCATACGGGGCGCTCTGGTGACGCCTTATGTAGATCCCGAAACGTACCGGCGGATCATAGAAATGGAAGTTTACGGTTCAACCCGCATTTATCAGGGCGCCGTCAACAGGATCATAGAGAGGATTGACCTTAAAACGAATTCGGGAACGGGAATATGGACGGGCCTCCAGATAGACAATGTGGGTCAGACCGCCGAAAGCGATATTCCGGCCATAAGGGTGTGGAAAGATGGCAATGCAAACGCCAGATTCGATTCGCCGTCAAAAGAAGACCCTGATAATTTATACGGGATAAGTGAGGATATATGGCTTTCATCCGGAGCCTTTAATCCCGTGACGAGAAAAGTGGAACTCACATTCACCACGCCGCAGACGATAGGAATGAGCCCGCAGAATTATTTCATCACCGTGGATATATCCGAATACGCCGAACCGGCAAAGACTTTTGTCGTGCGCATGAAAGACAGGAATTATTTTAAATGGGATATAGCCTCCGAAGTGCAGCTGGCCTCCAATAATTTTGAGATCAGGCTGCCCACGGCAACCATCACGACCTCTCCCGGCCAGATCACGGTCTACGGCACCAATCTTGTGGATGAAGACACAATGCAGATAGAACAGGGCACCAATAAACTCGCAATGATTCAATTGGATATGGTGACGAACAAATACACGGTGCCGTGGACAAAAATAAGGCTGGGGCTGAAAGGTTCCGTCGACGGCGGTTACTATGATGCCGCCAAAGATGAATATATACCGTCCAAAGATATTGATTCGGTGAGAAT
Source organism: Elusimicrobia bacterium HGW-Elusimicrobia-2 (assembly GCA_002841685.1). Classification (GTDB taxonomy): domain Bacteria; phylum CG03; class CG03; order CG03; family CG03; genus CG03. Next base: position 6,510 of record PHAM01000034.1, read on the forward strand.
TTACAAAGATCGGGCTCCCTTTGGCGAATTTGCGGAGGATGGGGATCAACTCATTTCTTCCGGGGATGAGACTTTCGGCCAGCTTCAGCCGGGGGTATGTATAATCACTCTGAAAAATCCGGACGATGTCAAAAATGAAGACCGCGCTCAGATTATATCGGAATCCACTTCCACTTATTTTGTGGCTTTTTCTTTTACGAATTCAGCCACAGTCGGCGCTACGGCAGGCGTAAAGCTGGCCAACTCTTCCGGTATTACAGCTTTTATGGAAGGCATTAACAGGGTTTTTGATTATTACGATTATAACGGCAACACCCGCAGGGATGAAGGCGAGCCGGATATTTATCCGCTTGAATCCGAGGCTCCGCCGATAATAGCGACTGTGGACATGCTGGTTGTAAACAAGGCGCACCCGGGCATCACCGAGCTTACACAGGGTTCAAAGAATAATGTGTTTGAACAGATCATTTTGAAGACCGATGCCCGCGCGGTCTGGTGGAGCGGCATCACGGTGGAGATGCTGGGCGATATACCCAACGAGGATGTGGACGCGGTTAAGATCTGGAAATATAATTCGGGCACTATTGACCAATCAGGAGACCCTGTTGTGAATATATCTACAATGGGGCCGACAGGAATGAAAGATGTGCTCGTGGCTAAAGCGGAGGGGGATCTCGTATCCAACACTTACGGAGCATTCACATCCACTTCCGTTTTTATTCTTTTTGACGAGGCCAGCTGGCAGGAAATAACAACGGTTAATGAAAATTACCTGATAACTTATGACCTTGACCCCTTTGCCGAAGTGGGCAGTAAACTGGGCCTTAATCTGGCTACGAAGGACAATTTACAGGTTGAGCCGGTTGATGAGGTGAAAGACGAGAATTTCCCGATAAAATTCCCTGCGATAGCAATAAAGGAATATTCGGATAATGTCACATTCGAGTTCTCCGACGCCACGGCTCTCATAGCGGACAAGCAGATAAATCAGGGAGATGTAAATCTGCCTATCCTCGCGTTAAATGTCAAAACCAACCAGTCGGACGCTTTCTGGAACAGCATTATAATAGACCAGGCCGGTTCCGCGGGGGATGAGGATATAGACAACATAACCATCTGGCTGGATAAGGACAATAACGGGAAATTCAATGAGACGCTGGATGAAATGATATCGTCCGGCACTTTCCATAACGGCCAGGCGGCATTCACCTTTGTCGGCCACGCAGACGCCAGAAGAATAGGCCCCGTGAACACCGTCTCTTACCGCACGGAGGTGCAGAACAAAGCTTATTTTATCAATTTCTCTCTGTCCGACACGGCGGCGCCGGCGAAAACCATAGCCCTTAAAATAGAAGGAGACCCGCTGCTTGGCTATCTGGGTGTCTCTTCTCCCAACAAGATAGCCACTTCTTTCGAGGCCGCCGGAGGTTATCTGCTCCCATCCAAAGAGATCAAGGCCTCTCCCCGCACGCTTTATGTGGAGGGGGAATCCCTCGCTCCCGAGACCGTTTATCAGGGCGCGGATGATGTGGTGATGATGAAACTCTCAATGTGGGTCTCAGGTTATGAGGTACCCTGGACGAAACTGCAGGCCGCCAGATCCGGCACGGGCCTTGATGAAGATATAGAGAGAGTCAGATTGTACAGGGACGTTCAGGTGCCCGGCCAGCCCAACTACGGCGAATGGGGCGGAGGGGATAATCTTGTCGCGACCGGTGTTTTTGACGGCGGGATATGTCTCCTGGATTTCTCAACTCCCACAGCGTCAATAGAGATCATACCCACAACGACAATATATTATTTTATCCTCTTTGATTTTGCCAACAGCGCCACGCCCGGGGCGTTTACGGGCCTGAGGATCAATTCCAACAGCGCGTTTGAGGTGGAAACGCCTCACAATGTCTACAATTTCTCTCCGGAGATAACCTCTGTTCAGGCGCAGCAGCTGGCCACGACCGACACGCTGGAAGTTCTCACGCTCGATCCCATGGTCGCCGAAGTGACGCAGGGGGACAGGAATGTGTCATTCGCGCGGCTGACGCTGAGGACCGACTATCACGACGCTGTGGTGCAGGCGGTGCGTATATACAGGACGGGCAGCGGGATAGACGGCGATATAGAGGCCATAAAGATCTACAGGGATCTCTATGAGGTGGACGGCGGCGGCGTTGAGGGTGTCCTTGACAGCTGGGATATAAGATATGACACGACAACTTACATATATCCGGGCCTTATCAATTACGGCAATGAGGTGTTTATCGACGGAGTCGCCGACATAACTCTCAAGATCCCGCAGAAGGTGGGCACCACGGCGGATGAAATGGATAAAACGTATTTTGTGGCTTTTGATATAGCCAATCTTGCCTCAGTCGGCAAGAGCGTGGGATTCAGGATACTGCCTCCCGGCGCCAGCTCTTTTAAGGTGATCGAGCCCGATCAGGTGCAGGATAAGAATTTCACAACAATGGGCGCTGTTATCGGGGAATATCCGGATAGCGTGACGATCGCCCCGTGGAGAGATTCTTCGGGTGCGGGCGTGACGCCGAACGAAGTTGTGCAGGGGGAGAAAAATATTCTTGTGGAGAAATTCTCGCTCACAACCCGCACCTCCGAATTGGGAGATCCCGAATCCGAGGCTGTCTGGACGGGTATGCGCTCGGCTCTCGGCGGCGATGTGCCCGACCGGTATATTGAGAAGGTGAAGGTCTACAGGGATCTTGACGGCAACGGCCTCTATGACTCCGCCAAAGACCAGCTCATAGGCCATGCGGGCGATCCCACCACGGGCGCGCCGGCCTATGTCAGCGGAGCCGTGAACATACTTTTTGTGAATGAGCGCGTGACATCACCTGATATAAGCAGCGCTTACACGGTGGGGAAAGATTATATGAACTGGCCGGTGAACAAATATGCGGGCTATACAATCGAGATCACGACAGGAACTGGCGCCGGACAGAAGAGAACGGTTGTTTCAAACACATCAACCATATTCACGATATCGCCGGCATGGGACACCATTCCCGACCAGAGCTCCGTCTTTGAAATCAAAACCATCCAGACGATAGGGACGGTGGCCAAAAATTATTTCATGGTTTACGATCTTTCCGTCAACGCTCCGCCGCTGGCGACGCTCGCGTCCAAATTCACATCTCCGTCATATTTCTTTGTGTCGCAGCCGAATGTGGTTCTTTTGAAAGACAATCTGCCGATAGAAAGCGCCGAGGCCACAATAAAACCGGCGGTGATAAACATGAAACTCACAGACACGGCTCCGCCGTCCTGTCTGCAGGGCGAACTCGCCGTGCCTATGGCGGCCATGGAAATTTATGTCTCTTCTTTAACCGTGAAATCCGCGGAAGGCAAGCCGGAGCTCCGTAAGGTAAAAATGTATCTCAGGTTCAGCGGAGGTTCGGATGTGCCGGCAACCTATGACGCCAATATCAGCGCCGTGCTCGTTTATGCCGACAGCAACGGCGATGGGGAACTGACGAGGGTCTGGAACACAGGGACACTGAATTATGAGATCTCCGGTGATTCGCTGATATCAAGCGGCAATGACGCGTTCAGCGGCAATTTGTGCGAAATAAATTTAACGTCACCGCTTGTACTGAAGACCGTCCCCTCAAAGATATTCATAGCTTTTAATGTGTCGCCCGCGGCTAACACAAATGATTCCGTGGGAATAGACATAGGACATTTCACCAACGACTGGATAGGGATCAATCCGCCGGAAAGGATTATTGATGACGGCTCGTTCACGTCCGCTTTTTCTCTGATCAAGAGCCAGTACCGGCCGACGACGCCAGTCGTTACCATGGGGAGCGTCTGGACCAACAGAGGCACCGAGGTGAGCGCCGCATGGGAATCTTATGCGACGCTGGGCGTGGTGGAGACGAGATACGCCATAGGCCGAATAGCCGGCGGAACCGAAAACCTTTCATGGCAGAGCGTGACAATCCCCGTTTCGGAATGGACACAGGGCTTTGCCTCTTCCGTCACGGCCCGGGTGGAAAAGCCGCTGTCGGCGAGAAATTATTTCTTTTCCGCGCAGACAGTGGGCAGAAAACTGGTCGGAACCACATTCACGACAGAGGAGAGCGAAACGGGCTGCGCCCAGTTCTTTGTTGATATGACGAGCCCGGAATCGCCGGCGCAACCGACCATATCAGCACAGGAGACATCGTCCAATTACTGGATTATGTGGGTGCCGTCCTATGACATATATGAGGATGCCGCTGATGCGCCACATAGAGTCACAATGGGCATGACAGCTGAGCTTGCCAGCGAGCTGGCGGCCTCGGGCTACACTTACCAGGCGGATGAGAACGGCGTGATGACTCTCTATACATCCGACGGCGTCGCCGCGGGCGACCCCTTCTCGGGCTATTATGAATTGAGCTCCGGGGCCAAAGAGAGGGTGCTCGCCAGCGGCGTGAAGTATTATGAACTTCAGGAACAGGCTGACACTTCCGCTAAATGGCACACCATATCATCCAAGATTCCTCTGGGCACAAACGGTTATGAGATAGGCACTTCGCTGACTTTATATGAAGACGGGATCGCGAGAAAGAGCGCGGCTAGCTTCTACCGCTACAGGATAAGGTCTTTGGACAAAGCGGGCAATTATGGTGAATGGTCGAGCGTTTCCGCCGCGCATCAGGCCGCGCCGCCGATGACAGGGATATCGCAGGTGTCAAATTATCCGAATCCCGTGGACGCGACAAAATACGGCGACACCACGATAGCGTATACGCTGAGTGAACCGTCTACGGTGGATATCACGCTTTATGATCTCCTCGGCAAAAAGGTCTATTCATGGCATTTTTCTCCCGACGAAGAAGTGTTCTTTGAAGACGATCCAAGGACAGGGGATTCCCGTTCCGGCGGAGGTAAGGCCGGCCCGAACAAGATAGCGTGGTATCTCAAGAACGAGGTGGGCAGAAAGGTCGCCAAGGGCGGCTATATCTGTTACATCAAGGTCGCGAATTCAAAGGGCAGTTTTGAGAAGACCTATAAAATAGCCGTCATCAGATAATAATGGGGTCAGGTCTTGACGCAAGACCTGACCCCATTATTAATTTGACAAAGAGAAAACTTTTTGATAAAAAAGACGATGAGACTTATACAATATGAGGACATTCTGTCCGCAGCGCGCACCGGCGGAAAACTTTTTACCGATGGGAAATACATGCTCACCCCCCTTGCAAAGGAGGCGTTAAAAAGGCATAATGTGGAAATTTTGAGCGGAGGTTCTTCAATGAGAAAAATTATAATCGCGGGCAACTGGAAAATGAACATGAGCAATGAGGATGCTGTCAGGTTATCCCGGGCTGTGGCCTCCGGCCTGGGGGATTTATCCTCGCGCGGCCGAATAGCCGTGATGTGCCCTCCTTTTACGGCGCTGAGTTCCGTTGCGTCATCTATATCCGGCTCGAAGGGCCTTTATCTTGGAGCACAGAACATATTTTATGAGGACAAGGGCGCTTATACGGGAGAGGTATCCGCGGATATGCTGATTTCCTGCGGCTGTTCGTTCTGCATCATAGGCCATTCCGAAAGGAGAAAATATTTTGGCGAAACCGATGAGACGGTGAACAAAAGGGCGAAGAAAGCTCTTGAGAAATCATTGACGCCGGTAATATGCGTGGGCGAAACTCTGGAAGAAAGGGAATCTTCTCGCGCTTTTAATGTTGTGAAAAAACAGATCACCGGCGCTCTTCAGGGGATTTCAAAAGAAGATATTGCTAAAGTTGTGATAGCTTATGAGCCTGTCTGGGCCATAGGCACCGGCAAAACTGCCTCGCCCGAACAGGCCCAGTCTATGCACGCATATATAAGGGAGCAGATAGCGGGGCTTTCCGATGGCGCTGTTGCGCAGAGTGTGTCAATTCTCTACGGCGGTTCCATGAACCCAGCTAATGTCAAAGGTTTACTTGAATGCACTGACATAGACGGCGGCCTTATAGGCGGAGCCAGCCTCAAGGCGGAAGATTTTCTGAAGCTCGTTCACTTTGATGATTGAAGCGAAAACAATAGCGGACAATATAGCCCGGAAGCTCGCTCGCGCGTCAAAACCCGTCATATGCAATGTGTCCAACAGGCATGTGCACATCACGCGGGAGAATTTCAGCACACTTTTCGGACAGACCTACGCCATGAGGAAACTTAAAGATCTGATGCAGCCCGGAGAATTCGCTTCCAAGGAGCTGATCGAAATAGCCGGGCCCCGCGGAAGCATAAAAAAGGTGCGGATACTCGGCCCTTTCAGAAAATACACGCAGGTTGAGATATCCCGGACTGACAGTTTTAAGCTCGGCGTTTCCGCTCCTGTAAAGGAGTCCGGGAAAATAATCGGCTCCTCGCCCATTAAGCTCATCGGGCCCGCCGGAGAAGTAGAACTAAAGGAGGGTTGTCTTGCCGCTGTCCGGCACATACACATGACTCCCGCCGACGCGAAGGAGCTGGAACTGAAAGACGGAGAGACGGTGAGGATTGAAATAAACGGGAAACGAGGCGGGATTCTGGGCGACACCCTTGTGCGGGTTTCGCCGAAATACGCCCTGGAATGCCATATAGATACGGATGAGGCCAACGCTTTTGATTTTAAGAGCGGCGGCTGGATTTATGTTGTTTAGGAGGTAAAAATGGAAGCTCTCGGAATGATTGAAACGAAAGGTCTTGTGGCGCTTATTGAGGCTGCTGACGCCATGGTGAAAGCGGCCAATGTCCAGATCGCCGGTTATGACAAAATAGGCGGCGGTTATGTCACTATTTTCGTCAGGGGAGAAGTCGCCGCCTGCCGCGCCGCGTGCGAAGCGGGAGCCGCTTCCGCAGGGAGAATCGGTGAGCTCGTGTCTGTTCATGTGATTCCCCAGCCTCACGGTGACCTGGAAGGCAAGCTCCCTATTTCTTTGCCCGGAAGCAGAAAGAAATAAGACGGTAAGGCGCTGATCTGATGCTGAGCCGCGCGAAGCGCTTCGTCCGCCGTGGCGAGTCCGCCTCCGGAGGATCGTCTCTGGGGATGCTGGAGACACGCGGCCGTCTTGCGCTGATAGCCGCATCCGACGCCATGGCGAAAGCAGCGTTCGTGGAGGTGCTCGGCACCGCGAAAACAGGAGAAGGTTTTACCACTGTTTTCGTGCGCGGGGATGTAGCCAGCTGCCAGGCCGCGTGCGAAGCTGGAGCGATTGCCGCGTCGGAGTTGGATTCTCTTGTGGCGGTCCATGTTATAGCCCAGCCGCATCCGCAATTGAAAGAGCACTGGCCGGAAATAATAGAAGTGGTGAGCCCATTCGACTCGCTCTGCTCGCTCAGGGTCGAACCCAAAGTGGTGAGTCCTTCGATTTCACTCAGGATACTGAGCCTGTCGAAGTACGAAGCCGAACCAAAGTGGTGAGCTAAGCCGAACCAAAAGGAGGCAATAATGCAATTTGCCAGAGTTATAGGTAACTGTGTCTGTACGGTGAAGGACGCCAAATTGCCTAAGGAAAAACTTCTTGTCATACAGCCGGTGGATTCGTCGCTCAAGAAAGCGGCGGGATCTCCCCTTGTGGCCATAGATGTCGTCGGTGCGGGCAACGGTGAGCTGGTGCTTTTTGTTTCCGGTTCATCGGCGAGGCAGACGACCATAACGGAAAACAAACCCACCGACTGCACCGTTATGGCGATAGTGGATTATGTTGAAAAAGACGGTAAGCTGATTTTTTCGAAGTAGGCGTTGATGCTGCCCTTGCAGCGGAGGTTTTATGGATAATGCGGATATAGAAAAAATTGTTGATGAGGTTATGAAAAGAATACCTGCCTCTTCCGGAGCTGCTTTGCCCGCGGAGATTTTATCCGGCCCGCTTTTTGACACGATGGATGAGGCGATCTCAGCCTCGGTCAAAGCTCAGAAGTTTTTCCAGGATCAGGGCGTGGAAAAGCGCGTGAAAATAATAGAGGCGATTCGCAAGGCGGCTCTTGATAACGCCGAGGTTCTGGCGAGCGCCGCTCAGATTGAAACAAAGATGGGCCGCGCCGCTGATAAGATAATCAAAAATAAACTGGCCGCCGAGAAAACGCCCGGCGTTGAAGACGTGCAGCCCGGCGCTTTTACGGGAGATCACGGAATGACCCTGGTGGAATACGGGCCCTTCGGCGTTGTGGGCTCGGTGATACCGTCCACAAACCCGACATCCACGGTGATAAACAACACGATAAGTATTTTGTCCGGCGGCAATTCCGTTATTTTTGCGCCTCATCCTTCGGCAAAGAATTGCTCACTTAAGGCGATAAGTATTTTACAGAATGCCGTTAGTTCCGCAGGCGGCCCCGGCGCGCTCATCTCCGCTATGAAAAAACCCTCTCTTGAAGGGGCGGAAATGCTTTTTGACGACCCCAGGGTCAAGCTCATGGCTGTCACCGGCGGCCCCGCCGTGGTGCGCCGGGCGATGAGGAGCGAAAAACGGGTGATAGCCGCAGGCCCCGGAAATCCTCCCGTCGTGATAGATGAAACTGCTCAGTTTCCGAAATGCGCCGCGGATGTTATTAGCGGCGCCTCTTTTGACAACGGTGTTTTGTGCACCGCTGAAAAAGCCGTCATTGTCTGTGAAAAGGCCTGGGACAGTTTTATATCCGCCATGCGCGCTGATAGCAGGGCTTTTGAACTCAACGCCGGGCAGTTTGATGCGCTCACGATTGCGGCGATCAAAGAGCCGGCCACTCCGGAAAAGAGTGAGGGCGTTGTCAACAGGGATTTTATAGGCCGCGATGCCGCCGTTATAGCAAAGGCAATAGGTATAGAAGTTCCATCAACGGTGCGGCTTTTATGGGCCGCGGTTCCTCAGGCACACCCCTTTGTCTGGACGGAACAGCTCATGCCTGTGCTTCCCGTGACCATGGCGGCGGATATTGACGAAGCCATTGAGCTGGCAAGAAAAGTGGAAGCCGGTAACCGTCACACGGCCGTTATGCATTCTACAAATGTGGCCAATCTTTCCAAAATGGCGCGCGCCATGCAGTGCTCCATCTTCGTTAAAAACGGGCCTTCCTATATGGGGCTTGGTATGGGCACCGGTTATGCGACGCTGACCATTTCCACTCCGACGGGAGAAGGGCTGACAAAAGCAAAGGATTTCACGAGGGAGCTTCGATGTGCTCTCGTGGATAATTTCAGGATTGTGTAGCGGGGAGAAAAAATATGCTCAAATTTAATGTAGCTGATTTCGAGAAATCTTTATCAGAATCTTTTAGTAAGTATAAAAGGTTCGGCCCTCGAAGTCCCAAAAAATTAACTCCTCTGCATAAGTATGTTCAAAATACATTGGCGCTAATATGGGGAAAAAAATTTAAAATATATTGTCTCGGCGCCGGGGGGGAATTCAAAGTTGAAGGTAAATATTATCCGAAAGATATTGATATTACAGTAACTTATTTAGAAAAACCAATTTTTTGTGTTGGGGTAAAATTTGTTACGTCTAATTACAAGCAAAATGCTAATAATTATTTTGAAAATATGATGGGGGAAACAGCGAATATTCAATCATTGAAAAATTTACCATACGCACAATTGCTGATATTAAGATATAAAACGCCTTATTATAAAAAAAGAGCAAGTTATAACGACACAAGTGAGATAGGGAAAATTGAAATAATAAGCAAGAGCGATTTGGATAAGTATATTAAACTTTGTTTTGATAGCAGGCAAGCCCATAGACCTGATATTATGGCGATACAGCTGATAGAAGCTGATGAAAAGACACACAAAGTAAAATGTCTTTCGCCGTTCAAATTGTATGACGATAAATTGGCGCAATTGCTGGATACCGCATTATCGGTAAAAAAGTTTTTTGAGGATATTGAAAGCTTCAAAAATTATTATGAATTAAATCAAAATGGCGACACTATTTAAAAATCACTCGGATAAGAAATTACTTGGTCAAATATATACGCCTGATTTTATTGTAAAAAAAATACTGAATGATATGGGGTATAAAGGAAAAAATATTTTGAAAAAATATATATTAGATTCTTCCTGTGGAGACGGCAGATTTTTAATTGAAGCCGCGCGTAGAATAATAAGCGAATCCAAACCCAATGAATTAAAAGAAAATTTATCTTATCTTTATGGATGGGATATAGATAATAAGGCTGTAAAAAAGTGTAAAAAAAATTTAAATAAGCTTATTGGGAAATATAGTATTAGCATAGATTGGAATATTAAATGTTGCAATACGTTAAGGAAAATAGAAAATTTCAATTCGTTATTCAAAAATGAAAATTTTATGACATTTGATTATATAGTAGGAAATCCGCCATATATAAGGATTCAGCATTTAGAAGAGGAACAAAGGAAATTTATTCAACGAAATTATAATTTTTGCTCTAACGGTTCTACTGACATTTATATTGCTTTTTTTGAGTTTTGCTTAAAGTCTTTAAAAAAAACAGGCGTTTGCGGATTAATAACGCCCAATACTTATTTTACAACTGAAACCGCTCAAATTATTAGAAAATATTTTGAAGACAATAGAAACTTAATAAAGATAACAAATTATGGGGACATTCAAATTTTTGAGAATGCCACCACATACAGCGCTATAACTATTTTTGGCAGAAAAACTAATAAAAATTTTGTTTTTGAAAAAGCGAAAACAAAAAAAAGTTTTATCGACAGGGAAGTAGATTTTAAGGAAATTGCGGACACAGAGTTTTGGCAATTATCCGCCGAAAATGAATTCAGAAAAAGGGTGGGGAAAAAATTAAAAGAAATTTGTGATATCCATTGCGGCCTGGCAACTTTAGCAGACAGGGCGTATATTATGAAATTTATAAATTTTGAGGGAGATTGTATCAATTTATTTTCCAGATTAAAAGGAAAAGTGAAAATAGAAAAAGATATATTAAAACCCATTATTAAGGCATCCCGTTTAAAATTTTCCGGCGAGGCCATAAGCGAATATATTTTGTTTCCGTATAAAAAAGAATCAGGTAAAAGTAAAATTATTTCAGAAAACGAGTTGAAGAGCAAATATCCGAATGCTTATAAATATTTATGTGCGGTTAAAAATTATTTAGATAAAAGATGTAATGGCAAACCAAATCCTGTCGCGTGGTATGCATATGGCCGGACACAAGCCTTGGATACAAGTTTTGGCAAAAAAATTCTATTTTCGCCCATGGCCCAAAAACCGAATTTTATATATTGCGGTAATGAAGAAACTACTTTTTATTCCGGATACTGTATAAAATACGGAGGCGAGCCCGAGAAATTGCTGCAACAACTAAATAGTAGAGAAATGGAGGAATTTGTTTTAATATCAGGGAGAGATTTTAGAGACGGCTGGAAATCTTATAGCAAAAAGATTATCCAGGAATTTGTCGTGAATATTACTGAACCTGACACGGTGAAAATAAGGGCAGGATTTGGAAAAGAGCGTTTTATGAATTTGGGGGTGTGAACATTGATTATAAGGAAATTTAATCACGGCGCGGATCTGTGCGAAGAGATAAAACGGGTCTGTAAAAAAGAGAAGGTCAAATCGGGATGGTTTAATGTTATCGGAGCTTTGAAGGGGCTGTCTATTGCTTTTTATGACCAGAAAAAAAAGAAGTACGGGGAAATTAAACTTCGAGGTGCATGGGAAATAAGTTCCTGCATGGGAAATATTTCTCTCAGTGACGTCGGGCGGATTTTCGTGCATGCGCATATCAATGCCGCCGATAAGAAAGGAAATGTGAAGGGTGGACATCTGCTGAAGAGCGAGATCTTCGCCGCGGAGCTTGCACTATTTCCCTCGCATGAAATTCTGAAAAGAAAGTTTGATAAAACAACAGGTTTGAAATTATGGTAAAAACATTTTTTAAAACTATTTTGTTACTTTTGTGTTTTTCGAAAACACCGGCAATTTTTGCAATAGATGGGGTATTTGAAGATGAAAAAGGAAATATCCATTATCCGACGAATTATGAATATTTCCCGGTTAGCAAGGAAAATTTTATTTTGAGATATGGTGATATATTATTTTTTGCATCTACCGGAGACGAGAAGAGTTGTTTTAAGGCAGTAAGAATAGCAAAAAACCTTCTTGCTGTTCCTTTTTTAAATGAATTTTCTCCGAATTTTAAGAACAATATAGAAAATAGTTTTTTGCCAGCGATAAAGAAAAATGTAGGTGAGGAAAGATTCAAGAAAATGTGGAATGAAGTTGAATCTATTAAGTATATCGAAGGCAAGAATGTTGTTTACAAAAATTTATGGTGTGGTTTTCAAATAAAATTTCCCAAAAATTGGAAGATTTTGGCTGAAGGTGAGCATACAGAGGATGAACAGGCATTATTACAAATTGAGTCACCCGCAATCCTCGGGGATGACAATAAGGTGGTCTTTCCGTCTCTTGCTGTTGCTGTTAAAAAAGTGTTAAACGGGACTTCTGTAAAAAATTATTTTCAATTCTGGCAAAGTGTTATGGAAAAGAAAGGCGCTAAATTTTCAACCATTAGTGAATATAAAAAAGGTCTTAGGTCGGTTTTCAATGTCAGAAGCAGTGTTAATGCTTTTAAAGGGGAAATTACATGCTTTGTTGAAAATGATTTTGGCTATTATCTAAACTTTACAGCAAAGCCGAGTGTATGGAAGCAGTCGCAAATACAGTTTAGTGAAATTTTGGGTAGTTTTGAGATAATAAAACAAAAATGACAAAAGAAGAAATAATAAAAAAAGTCAGGGACGCGGGCGTTGTCGGCTGCGGCGGCGCGGGCTTCCCCACACATGTTAAGATAGCGGCCCCGGCGGATTTTGTCATAGCCAACGGCGCGGAATGCGAGCCGCTGCTGAAGGGTGACCAGTATTTGATGGCAGAACACGCATCCGAGATTGTGAGGGGAATGAAGTATGTCATGCAAACTTCAGGAGCTTCCGCCGCTTACATAGGGCTCAAAAAAAAGTACCGCAGGCAGATAGAAGCGCTCAGCAGAGTCCTGGCGCCTGGCATTAAAGTTTTTGAGATGGAAAATGTTTATCCCTCCGGCGATGAGCATGTCATGGTCCATGAGATAACAGGGCGGATCGTACCCGAGGCGGG